>JBKPQI010000106.1:0-14871 GCA_046733975.1 Verrucomicrobiota bacterium | reverse complement strand
GCCAGTTCGGCGGAGGCATGGAAGTTCGCATAACTCCGCATATCGGCTGGATGAATGACTTCAGCTGGAATGTGGTGGATGGACCAGACAATAATTTCGGCATGGTCCGCAGCGGTATCACTTTCGCTTTCTAAGGAAATTTCGTTTCTCTGCGGCGGCATTGCAGAAAATGCGATGCCGCCGGTTTGTTTTTGTGAGGTGCTCGGAAATCTTCGTCCCTTGTTATAGCAGCCGAGAATTTTGGTTGCCGAAGGCGTGGTCCGTCTATAAGTCACTGGCATGATGAACCTTAATCGGTCCTTAGCTTGGAAGACGAGAGCCGCTTTGCTGGTCAGGTTGGCGCCGGCCCGGAGATCCGATTCACCCGCCACATTGGCTGGATGGGAGACTTCAGCTGGAATTTCCTGGAGGGCCCCCACAACAACTTCGGCATGGCCAAGGCGGGGTTTGAGGTTCTCGTTTTAAAGGCGGCTGCGGTTTTCCAACGCCTCATGCCGACCGTAGTCGAGGGAATCCCGTTGAAGCTAGCGACTGGTCAGTGCCCGTCGCTCGGGATGACTCCTGTTTGCGGAAACGCCGCGAGGACGGAAAGTACGATCGTGGAATTCGCGGGCATCCTCGACAATCTGCCATTGGAAGAAAGTGAGACAGTTCGGACGTTTCGCGCGTTGATCGCGCCGAAAAATGGTGCCGAGCTCGATCGCCTGGCCGCGAGCGCGCGTGCTCTGACGCTGCAACATTTTGGCCGAACCATGCGTCTATTCGCGCCGCTCTACCTTTCGAACGAATGCATTAACAGTTGCCAGTATTGTGGCTTCTCCCGCGAGAATCCGATTCTGCGCGTGACTTTGTCGGTTGATGAAGTTGTAAAAGAAGCGCGCCATCTTGCGAGTGCCGGTTTCCGGCAGCTCCTTCTTGTTGCCGGAGAACATCCAAAGTTCGTTAGTTGCGATTACCTGGCAGAATGTGTCCGTGCTCTGCGCCATGATTTTTCTTCCATCTCGATCGAGGTCGCGCCGATGGAAACAGAAGATTACATTCCAATCGTTGAGGCCGGCGCGGAAGGTCTGGTTGTTTACCAGGAAACCTACAACCGATCCATTTACCATCGCTTGCATCTCGCCGGACCAAAAAAGGATTTCGGGTGGCGTCTCGCCTGTCCCGAACGGGGCTACGATGCGGGGTTTCGGCGGATTGGCATCGGGGCGCTCTTGGGTCTCGCGCCGTGGCGAGAGGAAGCGACCGCGCTCGCCGCGCATCTAGAATATTTGCTCAAGCGCTGCTGGAAATCTTCACTTACAGTGAGCGTCCCGCGGCTTCGTCCGGCAGCGGGAGAATTTCGCCCTCACTTTCCAATCAGCGATCGCGATCTCGTTCATTTAGTCTGCGCGCTGCGAGTCGCTTTCCCGCAGGTCGGGATCGTTTTGAGTACACGTGAGCCGGCACGATTACGCGATTTGCTGATGCAAGTTGGGGTGACAATGATGAGCGCGGGCAGTCATACGGAACCGGGCGGTTATACCAAACAGGGCCGCGAAAATATTCATCGCACGGTCCGCGGCAGGATCATGCCACCCGATATTGACCAGAGGAGGGACGCGCTTCCGCGCGTTCAGGACAAACAGAAGGATGTCCCTCCGAACGATCGCACCGCCACGGCCCAATTCGAAATCAGCGATTCGCGGTCACCGCAGGAAATTGCAGCAGTCTTGCGTCGCAGCGGCATCGAACCGGTCTGGAAAGATTGGGACGCCGCGCTGATGGAACGATGAAGATTCTCCTTAATGGTGAACCGCGTGCCGTGACCGAGCCCAAAAGTATTTCCGCGCTCGTCCACGAATTGAACCTGATCCCGGCGACCTTGCTCATTGAGCACAACGGATTGGCATTGCACCGGGAGGAATGGAACTCGCGCGCGTTGCGTGATGGCGACAAGGTAGAGTTCATTCGCGTCGTCGCCGGCGGCTAAAATTCAAGCGCCGGGGAGTTAGCATTTGAATGTCGCAATGCGACCCTTGAATGTTAACTCCGCCCGAACGCTCGGTTTCTGCTTAAGCTTGCGTCCGCGATACCAAAACTCGCATCCCATCGATCTGGGAAACGACGATAGGGGTTTCCGGGGAGATGAATTCTCCGGCTGTAATGACATCGACAAGTTGATCGCCAAACCTTCCTTTTCCGCTCGGACGCAACATTGTCACCGCGGTCCCTCTCGCGCCAGGTGAGATGGGTAAGCCGGTGACGAATTCGCGCGGCGCGCTGAACGATGGCCCCGACGGATTTGCCACCAGCAAAGCGAAACGCCGATATATACTCGTGCGCGGCAGATAACGCGCGAGCAATGCGATGACAATGATCGAAGCGATGATGGCGATCGACAGATTCAACATCGGCACGAGCAACATTTTCGTCGATGGCACAACCGGCTGATCGGGATACCGGTCGATCATGGCCCAGAACAGCGAAGCCAGGATAAGGAATGCGCCGACGACTCCGAAAATGATGGTGGAATGGGCAAAGAACAGGACCTCAATCAGAACAAGCGTAACGCCTAAAACGAAGAACACGACTGCTTCCCACCCGGCCAGGCCGGCGAGATAATGCCCGAGAAAAAAGAGAACGAAACAAATTCCGGCCACGACACCGGGCACAGTTGCGCCCGGAATTTTAAACTCGAGGTAAGCGCAAACAATCCCGACCAGCAAAAGCAACGGTGCCAGCGCGGTGATCCAAAAAGCGAATTGCTCGAATCCCGTCGGCTCTAATCTGACAAGCTGACCGCCCAGTTTCGCCGTTTTCGCAAGATCATCGATAGACTGCGCGATTCCATCTGCCAGCACCGGTTTACCATTGATCTGTTCGCTCGCCTCTTTGGCGTTCAACGTGAGAAGCGAACCTTTCGCATGAACGACGCGGTCTCCAATTTTCACTTCCTTTTCCTTGTTCATGAACGCCTCGCCCAAATCCGGATTGTGTCCGTTTTGACTTGCCATGTTCCGGACCAACGCCGACCAATAGGATATGGTCTTATCGCGCATCGTTTCCGGTAAATCTTGTCCGGTCGAGAGCACAGGGGCGGCCGCGCCGATGGCGCTGATTGGCGCCATGTAAATATGTTTGGTTGCGAGCGCGATGAGCGCTCCAGCCGATCCCGCGTTTGAATCGATGTAAGTGTAGGTAGGCTTGGTCACACGATTGAGCGCGCTGGTAATTTCCTCCGCCGAATCGAGCCGCCCGCCATAGGTGTTGATTTCGATCACGATTGCGCTCGCTTCAGCGGACTCGGCCAGCTTGAGTCCGCGCCGAACAAAAAGATGCAGCGCCGGGGAGATCTCGCCTTTGAGTGGAATGACGACCACGTCGCCCTTACGAATGATTTCGCGTGCATGCGCGTTCGGCGTGAGCGCCGCGATCAGCAACAGAATCGATGTGAAGCTATTTAGCATTCCTGCGCGCGGTGCCGTGGGTGGATCGAGCAGTCTCTTGCTCGATACTAAAGTAAGACGGCAAAGCCGTCCGATCATCGGCATCGCCCGACGGAGCGGCCGGTCCACCTTGCAGCAAGTGAGAGTGAACACACGCGTCGGCGCCATTCCACGGAAAATTTGGAAGCGGCTGCTCACGCGTTAAGTTTGCCACGACAAGCACTCTGGAACGAGCAAAAAGATGGCGATTCCGTCGGAGACAATCGAACAGGTGGCGGCCGCGAATGATATCGTGGAAGTCATTGGAACGTATTTTCCGCTGAAGCGCGCGGGCGCGAGTTTTAAGGCGTTGTGTCCGTTTCATCAGGAAAAAACGCCGTCGTTTACTGTCAGTCCGCAACGGCAGACGTTTCATTGTTTTGGGTGCGGAGCGGGCGGCAGTGTCTTCCGCTTCGTCATGGATTATGAGCACGTGGATTTTCCCGCGGCTGTGCACAAGCTCGCCGCGCGCGTCGGCATCGCGATTATAGAGGAGCGCCGCAGCGACGATGAAACGCAACAGCATGAAGCGCGGCGTTTATTGCTGCGTCTGCACGCTGAAGCGGCGGAATGGTTTCACGATAACTTGCTGAAACGCGACCTCGGCTCCCCGGCGCGTGACTATCTGAAGAGACGCGGAATCAGTCGGGAGGTGGCAAAATCATGGAAACTGGGGTACGCGCCGGAAAGTTGGGATGCATTTTGCCAGTGGGCGAGGAAGGAAGGGTATCGCCGTCAGGATCTGGTTTCGAGCGGGCTGGCGAAGCTACGCGATGAAGAGCGTGGCGGAGGCGAATTCTACGATCGTTTTCGTGGGCGTCTCATGTTTCCAATCTGCAACGACGTCGGCGAAGTCATTGCTTTTTCCGGACGTGTTCTGGCCAGTGATGCGACGGCGGCCAAATACATCAATTCGCCGGAGACACCGCTTTTTCGCAAAGGAAAAATACTCTTCGGACTGCACAAAACGAAGCGGGCACTCATCAATGCGGACTGCGCGATTGTCTGCGAAGGGCAGTTTGATTTGATTACGCTATTTGAGGCGGGAATTCAGAATGTCGTAGCGCCGCAGGGAACGGCTTTCACGGAACAACAGGCCCATGTCTTGAAACGATTCGTCCGCGAAGTAGTTCTCTGTTTCGATTCCGATACCGCGGGTCAAAATGCGGCGGAACGATCGCTGGATGCCCTATTACAAAACGATTTGATTGTACGTGTCGCCGAGATGCCGGCACAGGAGGACCCTGATTCGCTGGTGCGCAAATTTGGTCGAGAGAAATTTGATGAGCTGGTCGCGGTCGCTCCGGACTTTTTTGACTATTGGATCGAGAGAAAAGCTGCGGCCACCGACCTAAACTCACTTGGCGCCAAGATGCAAGTCGCGCGTGAGCTGGCCGCGAACGTGGGTCATGTGCGCGATGCAGTCATGCGGGGCGAAGTCATGAACAAAATCTCCGCGCGGCTCGGCCTTCGTGTCGCAGATTTCGAGAATCTGGTGAAACGCGGCGAGCGTCCAACTTCGCGTGAGCCTTCGCCGGCCGACAGGCCGTCAGCGATTGCTCCGCCGCACGATGTAGCCATGCTGTGTCTGCTGGCCTTGCGCGATGAAGAGGCGCGAGCTTTTTTGCTCGCGCAAGATTGGCGGGACGTGCTCGGAAATATTTCCGGCGCGGATCTGCTCATCAAAATTCTTGAGGCCGACGTCGATCCCGACGACCCGGCTTCGTTGAATTTGTTTCAGACGACCCTGGCACCATCGGAGGAGTCGATCGTCTCAGGCTGGCTGTTACAGAGGATACCAGCCAGTCCGGCGACCGTGGTTCGTGAGTGGTGGAACGGCGTTCGGCAGGGGATTTTACGTCGCGAATTGGAGGCGGCAGAGAGCCGGTTAAGGCTCCCCAATCTGACCACCGGTGAAATTATGCAACTCCAGAAACAAGTTCTTGACCTGCGCGGCCAACTCCACGACGTTCTCCGGTTTTCGCCCGCACGTGCTCACGAGTCCTAACATTTCGGATATTCCCGCGCTTCCGAAGTTCTGAGGCTTTCCCGTGGCCAAGAAATCAAAACCAAATGGCCGGGGACGGAATCACTCGGATAATAGTTCACGGCCCAATTCGACATCGTCTCGACAGTTAAAAATTAAAAGTGCGCCGCCGCTCGTCGCACGAAAACGCGGCCGGCCGCCAAAGCCACCGCTTCTGGTGTCGGCGAAAGTAGTAAACTCTCAGCAGGTCGAAGCCACCAATCGCCTTGCCGGCACATCCGATGATTTGCAAGGGCGCATCCGCGAGCTAGCCAAACTGGCGAAGGAACAGGGCTACGTCACTTTCGACGATCTCAATGATGTTTTGCCCGAAGGAATGACGGACGCGGATGATCTCGACACCATTTTGAGTCAGCTCCGGCGAATGGAGATCGATATCATCGAGGCGTCGGAAGTCGATCGTTATAAGGAGGGCAAAAAGGAAAGCGAAGAGGAAGAGGAAGAAGAAAAACCGGAGAGCCGCTTCGAGATTTTGGACGATCCGGTGCGGATGTATCTCAAGCAAATGGGACAGGTGCCGCTCCTCACTCGGGAACAGGAAGTGCAGATTTCAAAGCGGATCGAAGAGGCTGAGCATCTGGTCCAGCAGCATATCAACCGCTTCGGTTTTACCGCGCAGGCGCATCTCGATTTGGCGCAAAAATTAGCCGAGGGCCATGAACGCTTCGATCGCGTCATTCTCGATAAGAAAATCGAGAGCCGTGAGCGCTACATGAAAATGCTGCCACGTTTGTGCCAGCGAGTCGAGAAACTGGCTGAGACGACGACGCAGCAATATGCCCAGTTACGCGAAGCAACTTCGCGGACAGCGAAGGCGCGGGCGAAAGGTTTTCAGCGTTCAGTTAATGGTCTGCAACGGCTTTATCCCCGATTTTATTTCAAACAGAAGGTCACTGAAGAATTCGTCCATCTGGCCGATCAGCATTTCGCCATGTTGACGGCGCTGAAATCGGATCGGACGAAACCGAATCAAGGGCGTCGCCAGCAATTGCCTAAAGTGGAGGAACTCGAATGCGCCGCGTGGCTCTCGGCCGACGAGTATGTCGAACATTACCAGGCTTTGAAATTGTGGTTGCGCAAGGCGTTGCGGGCGAAAACCGAAATGGTGGAAGCTAATCTGCGACTCGTCATTTCCATTGCCAAAAAATACACCAACCGCGGCCTCTCCTTTCTCGACCTCATCCAGGAGGGCAACATGGGTCTGATGAAAGCGGTCGAGAAATTTGAATATCGGCGCGGCTACAAGTTTTCTACGTACGCGACGTGGTGGATTCGTCAGGCCATTACTCGTTCCATAGCCGATCAGGCGCGCACCATTCGCATTCCGGTGCACATGATCGAGACGATCAACAAATTGATGCGGGTGCAGAAGCAGCTAGTCCAAGAATACGGACGCGAGCCAACTCCGGAGGAGGTCGCCGAGGAAATTTTGCTGCCGGTCGATCGGGTGCGGGCGGTTTTGAAAATGGCGCAGCAGCCCATTTCATTGCAGTCACCAGTGGGCGAGAGCGAGGAGACTAACTTTGGTGATTTTATCGAAGACAAGGGTGCGGAAAATCCAAGCGATGTCACCGCCATTGTGCTCTTGAAGGAAAAGATCAAAGACGTCCTCGAAACGCTGACCGAACGCGAGCGGCAGGTATTGGAACAACGCTTCGGATTGGTTGACGGCTATAGTAGGACTCTGGAGGAAGTCGGGCGCCAATTCCGCGTTACGCGTGAACGAATACGGCAAATTGAAGCCAAGGCATTGCGCAAAATGCGGCATCCAACACGTATCCGGCAGTTGGAAGGTTTTCTCGACGCCGCCGAAGTTTAAGGTGCAGGCCGCACTCCCCTCCAGGTAGGGGCGATTAACCCCGATCGCCCGAGCTGCCGTTACGAATTGACCTGGAAACGAAACTTTGGTTAGGATTTCCTGTTAAATTTAATGAAATGAATCGCGACGAAGACCCGCAGCTGTGGGATTTACTCGGCCAGTCTAGGGGACCGACGCCGTCGCCCTTTTTTGCCCGCAATGTTGTCCGCACTATTCGGAGCCAGTCACAAAAACGAAGCCGCTTCCCTGACTGGTTCAGTCTCGGTCGAGTAGTTCCAGCGTTGTCGGCCGTCGCTGCTATCGTGATTGCCGCATTCACATTCCAAGTGTTGCATCATCAGCACCGAGTCTCCCCCCAAGGTTTGGCTTCGGCCGAAACCCCGGACGCGCAGCTCGTTGCCGATTTCGATGTTCTGGTCAACGACGACGACGCCGACGACACGCTGCTTCTCTGAGATCGGCCCCGCTTGCAATTTCGACTGTGCGGATTTGTCATCCCGAGCCGCGCAGACGGCAAAGGATCTCTCAATCGTTCACTACTGCCTGACCACGACGGACGCGCTTACATCCGCATAACCGACGCGGTAGATGCCGCGGGGGATAGAACCACGCGGAGCAGAAATCCCTTCTAACCGCGAAAATGACGATGGCGAATGTACACCCGATGGCCATGCCACCAATAGTACGGGCCAAACACGGCACTATAGTAAATCACAGGCCGGTAATACGGCGCACCATAAGGGTAGTAACTCGCCGGATAGTACCCATACGGATAGCAGCCGTAACCGTACGGATAGGCTGGATATCCGTAAACTCCCGGAAATCCGAAGCCGATGCCGATCGATACGCCTGCCTTTGATTCAGGCGCTGCTAACACGACGAAACCAATCGCCAGCAGCGCGATGGTTATGAACTTTTTCATTGCTCACCTCCTCGATAATTTAACCGAAAAGATCAGGCAAAGTTTTGGTCAATTCCGCCCGTCATCCCGAGCGAACATGGACGGATTCGTTGCGAAAGCTTAATATCAACACGGCATCCCTCGACCTTCTCACGAAATGACCGCGACTCGCGGAATTGCCGTCAAGAGCGCCTGCGCCTTCCGTTTCACATTGCCCGCGTCCACAGTTCAGACAAACTCGTTCGCTTCCTTCGGGTAACCGACAACGCAAATATCATCGCCGATGCGCTGATAAATCGGCGACTCCAAACGCAAGGAAAGTTCCGTCGACGACGCCCCTTTACCGCCGAAGGCAAGGACATTTCCGCCGGTGAAGATTGGCGCGACATAAATTTGAACTTTGTCGACTAATCTTTGTTCAAACGCCTGGGTGAGCACATCGCCGCCTCCTTCAATCAGCACACTCGTAATTTTTTGCCGGCCAAGCTCGCGCAGGACCGAGCGCAACGATTTGTTACGGCAAATCACAGTGCGGTCGCTATTGGAGTCGCAAAAGATGTTGGCATTTCGCGGAAGCCGACGTGATCTGGTGAGGATCACCCGCAATGGTTGAGTATATCGATGTCCACTGCGGATAGTGAGACGGGGATTGTCCCGGCGAATGGTCTCGGCGCCCACCATGATCGCATCAACGACCACGCGAAGCTTCTGTGCATGATTGCGCGACAGTTCGGAGGTAAGCCACCGGGATTCGCCGGGCGGACGCGTGAGGTGACCGTCCAGGCTCATCCCGCACTTTGCGATCACAAATGGTTCGCCAGTTACAATCCATTTATTGAAGGCTTCATTAAGTTTCGAGCACTCCTGTTCCAGAACTCCAACGACAACATCGATGCCGGCAGCGCGTAGAAGTTCGATCGAGCGGCCACGATGGCGGGGATTCGGGTCGATGGTGCCGATGACGACGCGACGAACGTCGCGTTCGATGATGTAATTGGCACACGGTGCAGTCCGCCCGCGGGTCGAACAAGGTTCGAGCGTCACATAAAGAATCGCGTCCCGCGGGACTGGGCTATCCAGTTTTCGCAGACAATCCACTTCCGCATGATCGCCGCCGGCCTGCCGGTGATATCCGCGTGCGATGATGCGGCGATGCTTCACCAGGACGGCGCCGACCGCCGGGTTGGGACTGGTTGTTCCAAGACCATTTTCTGCCTCGGCGAGTGCGGCTCGCATGAATGGTTCAGGTGTGTCCGGTGGCCGCACGAGCCAAAGGTATGATCAAGGGCATCAGGGGCAAGCCGCATCGGCATGGGTCGTACTGACACCGCGCCGGAAGAACAAACGGCTAGAGTGTGCAGTATTGTCTCATATCTGGGTAAAGTGCAATTAGAACAATCTATATATCATATTGAGGTAAAAGAACTTATGTCATCATTGCGGTCTTGGCATTCTCCAAGCTAAACATCCCTTCGGGTAAACAATTTAGGAGGAATTCAACACATATGAGCATTATCCGATATCAAGCACCTCAAAGTCTCGCGTGGACGCCGTTCAATCGTCTGAGCAGTCTTCGCGACGAATTGGACACCTTATTTGAGATGCCATTCTGGTCGAATTTCGGTCGCCAATCGCAACTGTTTAGCGGTTGGTCGCCCGCACTCGATCTCTATCAGAATAAGGACAACGTCATTGCCAGGGTGGAGCTGCCCGGTATGCGCAAGGAAGATATTGAGATTTCCTTGCACGACGGAATGCTGACGATCAACGGTGAACGCAAGAGCGAAACTTCGGAAGAAGAGAAAGCTGAGCGCACCGAGCGTTACGTCGGCAAATTCCGCCGCAGCGTTTCGCTGCCCACACAGGTCGACGCCAACAAAGTCACGGCCAATTATCGCGACGGTATCTTGACGGTGACTCTGCCGAAGGCGGAAGAAGCAAAACCGAAACAAATCAAGGTCGACGTCGCCTGATTACTAGGGAGGAAATTTATTTATGAACACATTAGTTCGTGAAAATCGCAATGGGGACCAGCAGCGAGCGGAACAATTTATTAGCCCGGTCGCGAGCGTGGTCGAGAACGGCGATGTCTACACACTGAACGTCGAGATGCCCGGCGTGAATAAGGAAGGACTGGAAATCTCGGTTGAAAATAATGAGCTGACGATCGTTGGCCGGCGTTCATTGCCGCAGGTCGAAGGAACATTAGTCCACCGCGAATCGCGTCCGGAAAATTTCCGCCGCGCTTTTGAGCTCGATCCGAGCATCGACACTTCAAAAATCGCAGCTCGCATGGATCAGGGAGTTTTGAGCCTTACGCTTCCGAAAGCGGAGCAGGTCAAACCTCGTAAGATCGCCGTCAGTTAAGCGCAAACGGCGTTCTTTGAGGCCGCGCGCAGCAATGTGCGCGGCCTTTTTATTTCTGCCCGGAGGAGCGCACGCACCCTCGCGTGCAACCGCCAGTCCTGTTCGGACGGATCGCTCCCGACAACGTCGGTCATCCCAAGCGCAGCCGAGGTATCCGGAGAAAGCCACCTTTAGGCTTTCGCCCCCGTAATCCCTCCACTGGCGCTCGGGATGACCAAATTGCACGCACCCGCGCTTTTTTCTTGGCGAATCCGGTCGCGTCGCCTTACTTAAACGCTGCAATATGCCCGCCAAAACCGCAGAAAAAACCGGCGAAGATAAGGTCACCGCCGCTCGCAACAAAAATCTCGACCTCGCCATTCAGCAAATCGCCAAGGATTACGGAGACGGCGCCATTATGCGTCTCGGCGACGAAAAAACGGTCGATATCGATGTCATTCCCACCGGGAATATTCTCATCGATCGCGCCCTCGGCGTCGGCGGGTTTCCGCGTGGACGCATCGTCGAAATTTTCGGTCCGGAATCTTCCGGTAAAACAACGTTGACCTTGACGGTGATTGCGCAGGCGCAGAAACGCGGCGGGCTTGCCGCGTTCATCGATGTGGAGCACGCGCTCGATCCGCAGTATGCCCGGAAGCTCGGTGTGAACCTGGATGATTTGCTGGTCTCACAGCCCAGTTCGGGTGAAGAAGCACTGCGCATTTGTGAAACCCTGA
Source organism: Verrucomicrobiota bacterium (assembly GCA_046733975.1). Lineage (GTDB taxonomy): Bacteria > Verrucomicrobiota > Verrucomicrobiia > Chthoniobacterales > UBA10450 > AV69. The sequence continues at coordinate 3,557 of JBKPQI010000106.1, read as the reverse complement.
TTCGTTCGAACGCGCTCGATGTCATCGTGGTCGATTCCGTTGCCGCCTTGGTGACGAGAGCAGAACTGGAAGGTGAGATCGGCGACACCACCGTTGGCGCACAAGCTCGCTTGATGAGTGCAGCCTTGCGCAAACTCACCTCTCTGATTTCGAAGGCGCGAACCTGCTGCGTGTTTACCAATCAGATCCGCGAAAAAATCGGTGTCATGTTTGGTAACCCCGAAACGACGCCCGGGGGGAAAGCCTTGAAATTTTATGCCAGTGTCCGTCTCGATATTCGCCGCATCGGCGCGATCAAGCAGGCCGACGGTGTCGTCACCGGCAATCGGACGCGGGTCAAAGTTGTGAAAAACAAAGTCGCGCCGCCGTTCACCGAAGCTGAGTTCGACATCATGTACAACGAGGGGATCTCGTCCACCGGCGCCCTGCTCGATCTCGCGCTCGAAAAACAAATCGTCGAGAAACGCGGCTCCTGGTTAAATTACAGGGGCACGCAACTCGCCCAGGGCCGCGATGCTGCCAAAGACGCCCTTAAGTCCGATCCGAAGCTTTACGAAGAAATAGAAGCCGCGGTGAAGGCCAAGCTGGACGAAGAAAAGTAAGGAAGATTTAACGTCATCCCGAGCGAAGTCGATCGTGTTGCGCGAAAAAGCCCGCGCACGTGTCGTCCGGAGCCGCGCAGACGCCGAGAGGATCTCAAAGGTAGTGGATACTCAAGTTAGGATTATTGCGATAACTGCATTTGGCAGATCCTCCGCTTGCGCTCAGGATGACACGGCGAAGATAAGCTGTGGGAACGGGCTGCTATGTTGCCAGCTTTACCACAGGCACGAGCGCTCGTAAATTTCGGCTCGTGATCATGAGCGGCGCCGAGATTCGACAGAGTTTTCTCACTTTCTTTCACGAGAAACAGCACACCATCGTGCCCTCATCGTCGCTTCTGCCTGACGCGCCCAATCTCCTCTTTACCAATGCCGGGATGAACCAGTTCGTGCCCATTTTTCTTGGGCAGCGAAAACCGTCATGGACTCCGGCTCGAACGGTAGACACCCAGAAATGCATTCGCGCCGGTGGTAAACACAACGATCTCGATGACGTTGGCCTCGACACTTATCACCACACTTTTTTCGAAATGCTCGGGAACTGGAGCTTCGGTGATTATTTCAAACGCGAAGCGATCGAATGGGCGTGGGAACTGGTGGTGGAGCGCTGGAAATTCCCGGCGCATCGAATCTACGCCACTGTTTACAGGCCGGCTGCCGGTGAACCGGCCGAGTTCGATCAGGAAGCATACGAGCACTGGGAAAAATTATTTCGCGAGGCCGGCCTCGATCCGGCGATTCACATCGTCAACGGAAACAAGACGGATAATTTTTGGATGATGGGCGATACCGGCCCTTGTGGCCCGTGTTCGGAATTGCACGTCGATTTAACGCTGGATGGTAATACGCGCGGAAAACTCGTTAACGCCGGTGATCCACGTTGTATTGAGATCTGGAATCTCGTTTTCATTCAATTCAATGCCAATCCGGACGGAACCTATTCGCCGTTAGCTCAGCGACATGTTGATACCGGAATGGGTTTCGAGCGCGTGACCGCCATCATTCAAGGCACAAAAGATCTTACAGACTTCTCGGGCACAATCTCAAACTACGAGACCGACGTTTTTCGACCGATCTTTGATGAGATTGAGAAGCTGAGCGGGAAAAAGTACGGCTCGACGCTTCCGATTGCACCGCGCCCGGGTGAGGCGCCAGCAGCTGACACAGCCGCCTTACAAAGTGGCAACGACCAGGAAAAGATCGACATCGCCTTTCGCGTCATCGCCGATCACATCCGCACTTTAGGCTTCGCCATCGCCGACGGCATTATTCCTTCCAATGAAGGCCGCGGTTATGTCTTGCGCCGGATTTTACGTCGTGCGGTGCGTTATGGGCGCACGCTCGGATTCCGCGAACCGTTTTTTTTCCAGTTGGTCTCAGTCGTCGCGCAAACCATGGGCGGCATCTTTCCAGAAGTGTGTAGGAAAGAAAACGCGATCAAGGAAACAATTCATCGCGAAGAGGAGGCATTTAACCGTACGCTGGACAACGGTATCGAACTCTTCGAACGCGAGGCGGAGAGAATTCTGGGGAGCGCACGCGGCTCGCGTGTAGCCGCCGAGACGGGCACGCCAGCGGCGTGCGCTCCCCAGATTCCCGGTGCATTTGCGTTTCGACTCTACGACGAACAAGGTTTTCCGCTCGACCTCACCGAGCTGATGGCGCGCGAACGCGGGCTCACGGTCGATGTTGCCGGTTTCGAAGAATTGATGGAAGAACAGCGGGCTCGTGCCCGTAAAGCGCAAAAAAAGGAAACGATCTCAGTCGACACGGATAACCTGCAGGTCGCGCCGACGAAATTCCTCGGGTACGATTTCGTTGAAACCGAGTCGGTCATCGAAACCGTGTTGCCGGGCAAGAAAGCGGACGAATTCAATATCGTACTGGATCGAACGCCATGTTATGCCGAAATGGGCGGCCAGGTCGGCGATCATGGATTGCTCCATGTGCCGGGACACGATCGCACGGAAGTTGGCAAGCTGCCCGTGATCGATACGCAAAAACGCGGTGACGTTTTTATTCATCGTGCGACCCTGGCGGAAGGCCGTCCACCGGAACCTGGTGAAGCGGTTCGCATATCCATCGATGTCGACCGGCGTCGCGCAATCGAACGACACCATACCGTCACCCACTTGTTACATTGGGCGCTGCATCAGCGTGTTAGTCGTGATGCCACGCAAAAGGGCAGTTATGTGGGGCCTGACAAATTAACTTTCGATTTTTCGAGCGCTGCGTTAACGGCTGAGCAAAGGCGCGAGGTTGAGAACCTGGTGAATAAAAAAATTGTCGAGAATGCATGCGTTTCATGGACCGAGATTCCGTACGCCGAGGCCAGGCAGCGATCCGACATTCAACAGTTCTTCGGCGAAAAATATGGAGACATTGTTCGGGTGGTGCAGGTCGGAGGCGAACCGAACGCGCTAAATGGCTATTCGATGGAATTATGTGGCGGAACGCATGTGCGAAGTACGGGCGAAATCGGCTGGTTTAAAATTGTGAGCGAATCAGCCATTGCCGCCGGCACCCGACGCATCGAGGCCGTTGCCGGCGACAAGGCGAAGAAATGGGCGGAAGAAGAAGTGCGGCGGCAGGATGAGAAATTTGCAAGCTTTGCGAAACGAAAGAAAGGGCTTTCGCCATTGCCCACAGTCCCGGTGACCGAAAATATCAGCACGATGGTCGACAAAATCGAGCAACGCGCATTAAGGCTGAAAGAAATCGAGCAAGAAGTTCATCAGTCCGAAAAACAACAGGCTAAGGCTGCGGAATTGCAAATACGGCAACGCGCGGCGGCAATGGCGCAGGAGCTTGTCAATTCAAATGCAGGGAAGACCTTTTGTGTTGCCGAAATCGCAAACGCCGACGGCAATTTGTTACAGGCGATTGTTGATGCCTTAAAGGTGAAAATCTCCGGACCAATTTTTCTCGCCAGCGCCTCCAACGGTCGAGTGGATC
>JBKPQI010000105.1:0-3596 GCA_046733975.1 Verrucomicrobiota bacterium | reverse complement strand
CCCAGAAGACGCAATACGAGATTGTGATGTATGTCTCGTGGGCTCGGAGATGTGTATAAGAGACAGCCGTCACGCTGATCCACAACGAGACTTCCACTGGGGTGATGAATCCTTTGCCCGAAATATGCTGCACGCTCGCGAAGTATCCTGATGTCACACTCATTCTCGACACCGTCTCCTCATTTTCCGCGATGAAGATGGAGATGGATTCGTTGGGTATCGACGTAATGCTGACTGGGTCGCAGAAGGCGCTCGCTTTGCCACCCGGGTTTTGTCTGTTCAGCGTTTCCGAGAAGGCGTTCGGTCGCGCCGGAAAGACCAGAGATCGCGGCTATTATTTCGATTTTCTCGAGTTCAAAAAACAACAGGCGAATTGGATGACGCCAACCACCCCAAGCATCGGGCACATTTACGCACTTCAATCCAAACTCGAGGACATCTTCGCAGAAGGGCTGACTAATCGTTACCAACGACACGCCCGAACGAATGCGCTCGTTCACGAATGGGTGAAACGAAGCGGCTTCGAATTTTTCGCCGAGGACGGTTTTCGCTCAAGGACGTTAACCTGCGTGAAGAACAACAAAGGTATCGACGTGGCCGATCTTACGAAACGCTTGCGCGAAAAGCATCATCTCGTCATCGATGCTGGTTATGGCAAGCTGCGGGGCCACACATTTCGCCTCTCGAACATGGGCGATGAAACCGAGCAAAGCGTTTTACACCTGCTCGACTGCCTCAATGACGTGTTGAAATGAACTTAACTTCCTGCGCGCTCAGTTTTGCCGCCCTTTTCATCGCCGAAATTGTTCACACAGAATCGCGCCGAGATTCGTTATCTTCGTCAGCAATGAACCGGCATTATCACGCCCGGGGTGCAGCCAGCTGCGATTTCAACGCGGACTTCGCCAGCCTTTCATCCGGGAGTGGCCGGAATATCATCCATACTCCGGACAGAACCAGACAGGCACCAAGAAGCGACCACGCGGACAAACGTTCGCCGCCGAGCGCCCAACCGATCGCGATTGCTCCTGGCGGTGTGATCAACGAGATCGTCTGCAATTTTGTGACCGACATTCGCGGCATCAGCCAGTAAAGAAGCAAAAACGCGAGCGACGAACCGATAATTGCCAGATAGAGCAGACAGAAAACTGCCATGCCGGTCCAGTGGAAGAAGGCAGGATTGCCGTCGACGAAAAATCCAAGCAGGAGCAACGGCACGATGCCAAATATCATCTGCCACGCGGCCAACATCGCCGGCGCCAGATCGATTCGTCGCGACTTCAAGAGCACGTTGGAATATGCGGCTCCGGCTGCGCCGATAGTGATACCAAGACCACCGAAGAAAGCGGGCCACCCATTAAAACTCAGAAGACGCGCGCAAATCACTGCCACCCCACTAATGGAAACGAACGCGCTAAGCAGCCGTTGCCACCGCAGCGGTTCTTCCGGCAAAATCCAATGCGCGAACACCATCCCAAAAATTGGAATCGACGCCTGTAAAATCGCCGCTAATCCGGAGGAGACGTAGAGTTCGCCCCAGAACAAAAGCGTGTAATTAATCGAGAACATGAGCAGGCCGGTAAACGCGAGGACGACGTAATCGGATCTGCGTTTCGGTAATAGCGCAGTGCGGCCGACGGAAACGATAACTAATGCCGTAACGGCAACAAGAAAACGGATCCCGACGAACGAGATCGGCGGCAGATCACGCAAACCCACCTTGATCGCGAGCCAGGTCGAACTCCAGATGATGCAAAGCGTCAGCCACGCGGCTGGTATGCGCCAATCAGGGCGATTTACTGCTCCCGAGGTTCCGGCAGACATTGAGCGACCCTCGCGGTGCTTAGATAAATCGTAAAGCGGCACCGCCGTTGGCCCCGCCGCTTGTGCGACGAAACACGATTGCAATGCGATGGGGCGCGCATTCTTAAATTTTGCTACCCTTGTCGATATCGGCTGCTGGGTCGCGTGTTTCTGGTGGATGCATCGTATCTCGCAGCGGCAGGACACCATGTTGAAAGAGCTACACCAACAGGCTCGGAGTATCGAAGAGCTTTCCCGGAAAGAACACGAGATTCTTAAGGAATTGCATCCGACCGTTCAGAAGATTGAAGAAAGCGTTGATCAGGTAAAAGAATCGACGCAAAACTGACGGAACACAGCCCCGACGCAAATATTCCCATCAAGCGAAAGGCGCTCCGTTTCCGAAGCGCCCTTCATAATGTGATGGCGGTAAGCCGAATTCTGTCCGTTCGCCGAGGCGGACGGGACGATCATTTATCTCATCCAGATTACTCCAGACGCCGATAACGTACTCGACGGTCACAGACCGCCGCTACAGTTATCTGGTGCGACCATACCCGGAGATCGGCCCCGAATTTCTTCAGAGCATTGCCGGACCGGCTGTCCTCCTCCTGTTTTGTCTTGCACCGCATGGGGTTTTTCCTGCCGCGCGAATCACTTCGCGCGCGGTGAGCTCTTACCTCGCCTTTTCACCCTTGCCTGCCTTTTCTCAAAGAACCGGCGGTATGTTTTCTGTGACACTTTCCGTCGCTGCAGTTTTGCAATTGCAACGCCCGCGTGTTCTACGTGGCATGCTGCCGTATGGTGTTCGGACTTTCCTCTGGCAAATCCTGCGACATTACCAGCGATCGTCTGCCATCAGAGACAATCTAGCACAAGCGACACAGCGCGAAAGCACCATCCGTCATCCCGAGCGACAGTCGAGGGATTCCCGTGGCGCGACTTTTAAGCGAACTTCATCGGGATCCATCGAGTGTCGCTCGGAGGATCAGCGCCATCGGCCTCAGTTCTTTTTCTCGTTAGTCCCGTTGATTGCCTCAACCCAGTTTGCGAGGAAGAATTTCTTCTCAGTCGGCAGAAAAGTCTTCGATGGAGCGATGATCGGCCGCAACGAGGTCGTCATTTGAAAACAAACAAGAACGAAAATGAAGCTCCAAAGTCTCAGATGTTTTCTGCTTCCAGCACTGAGAAACCGGGCCGTCGCATCGATCAAGCGCAGACCGAAACGGATTCCGATGATCCAAAATAGCAAATGGAGTGTACCCATGAATACAATCGAATCGGTGGATTGTGAAAAAATCCACGCCACTGGCGCAAAACCAATTAACAAGATCGAGCTCAAACAAATCGCGGCGAATAGCGCGCCGCAAACACTGCGAAGTTGGGCGTCGATCCCGCCGAGGCAGATGAAAATGTAGAGACTTGGCAGACAGATCAGCGCCGACAACAAGGTTCCAATGCCAAGCTTGGCGGGAGCGATCCACATCTGCGCCCCACCTGACTGGGCGCCGACGACAATCCCGTAAATCGCCACGCCAGCGATTCCGAGGAACAGGAGCCATCCTCCCAAAATTAAAGCGCGCGTTTGGTGCAGCTCGTGAACGATGCGGCCAGGGTATTTCAACAAGTTCTCTAATACTCCGATGGGATTCTTAGGATCGGGCATTGGCTCGAACACAAAATTGTTTGCAAAGAGCGATGGTTGTTTCGATGGAAGCGGTGGTGGGTTCATTGTTTGGTTTGGATTGAGTTAGTTGTTCAGCAGATGTCGCAGGGCGCGCCAGACCGCTTCG
>JBKPQI010000104.1:0-14990 GCA_046733975.1 Verrucomicrobiota bacterium | reverse complement strand
GGCCGGGTAAAAATGGAATTCGAACAGCGGATCGAAAGCCTCACCCAAAAACTGCAGAGTGATCTTGACAGTTATCTGGACGTGCTGAGATCGGTTCAAAACTTCTTTATCAGCTCACCTTCTGTCAGTCCGGACAGTTTTCACTCATTCGTCGCCAGAGACATCGCGGATCATCCCGGGATCCGGTCGCTGTCATGGGACGTGCGCGTGCCGAAGGCGAAGGTACCGAGTTTGATTGAGGCCGCACGGCGTGATGGGCTCACCAATTTTCAGCTGATGGAGCGGGATGCGCAGCTCAAGCTCATCCCGGCCGCCCAACGCGATGAATACATCGTCATTCGATATGTTGAGCCGCTATTTGGAAACGAGAGAGCGTTAGGATTCGACATCGCATCGGATCCAATCCGGCGTGAAGCCTTCGAGTGGTCGAGAGACAAAGGTGAAGCTCGTGCCACCAGGCAAACCAGTTTCGTTTATGAAAAAGGAGCGGTGCCGGCATTTATCGTCTACACGCCGATCTACACCAATGGCCTGTCCCACCATACCGTAGAAGAGCGGCAGCATCGGCTGGAAGGATTTGTCGCCGCTGTGTTTCGAATAGGCGACGTCATTGCCGAATCACTTCGCGGGGCTAACCAGGAAGGTCTGCAACTCCGATTGCTCGATGACAGCGCCGGGTCGACCCAGCAGACGCTCTTTCAAAATTCGATTGCGCGGGGCAGGCCTGCGGCGTTGCAAAGCAAAACCAGCGTGGAGATGGCGGGCCGGCAATGGTCGTTGGAGTCTTCCCTCACTTCCGATTATTTGCTCGCCCACCGTTCCTGGCAATCGTGGAGCGTCCTCGTCGTGGGTTTGCTTTTCACCGGGTTGCTTGGCGCGTTCCTCCTCGTCGTCACCGGACATCGCCAGCGCGATGAAGTTCTGGTGGCCGAACGAACTCAGGAGCTGGTTGCGGCCAATGCAATGCTGCATCGAGAAATCGCCGAACGCACCGTGGCGGAGAGCGGCTTGCGCATTTCGGAAGCAAAACTTCGCTCTGTCACCCATTCCGTGGGGGACGCAATTGTCTCAGCAGATGACAGCGGAAACATCGTCTTTTGGAATCCGGGCGCCGAAGCGATTTTAGGCTACAAAGAAAGCGACGCCCTCGGAAAACCGCTCACTATCATTATTCCGCAGCGTTACCACGGACTGTATCGTGACACCATCACGCGTCTCAAAGCCGCCGGAGACACACGCGGTGTCCGCAAAACACTTGAGCTCGAAGGATTGAGGAAAGATGGCGCAGAATTTCCGATTGAGCTCACTCTCTCCTCCTGGAAAACAGCCCAGGGGCAGTTTTATACCGGAATTTTGCGCGACATCACCCGCCGCAAACAAGCCGAGGATGCTCTCAAATTTAGCGAGTCACGTCTCGCCGAAGCACAGCGCGTAGCCCATGTCGGAAGCTGGGAATGGGATGTAGTCACCAGACAAGTCTTCTGGTCGGAGGAACAATATCGATTGTTTGGCTTTGGACCCGACGAATTCCTCCCCAGTTACGAGCGCTTCATGGCATCCGTTCACCAGGAAGATCGGAAGCGAGCGCGCAAATGGTTGAGAGAATTGGCGGCTGGCAAAGAAACGACAAGCATTGAGGTGCGAATCATCCTGCCGACCGGCGAGATGCGGCTCCTGCATACGTTGGGTCGGACTGTCGTCGACAACACAGGCAAAATCGTCCGGATCGTTGGCACATCGCAGGATATTACCGAACGCAGCAAGGCCGATCAAAAATTCAAGGCTCTCCTGGAATCGGCTCCCGACGCCATCATCATCGTAAAATGTGATGGCTCGATTATGCTGGTGAATTCGCAGGCCGAAAAAATCTTCGGCTATCAACGCGAAGAATTGCTCGGCAAAGATATCGAAATCCTTGTTCCGGAACGCTTCCGCGGCAGGCACCCTGGACATCGAACCGACTTTTTCAAGAATCCACATGCCCGACGGATGGGCGCAAGCCTTGAACTGGCCGGAAAGCGCAAGGATGGAAAGGAATTTCCACTGGAGATCAGTCTCAGCCCGCTCGAGACGGATGAGGGAACTCTCGCCATGGCCGCGATTCGCGATACCACGGATCGCAAACGCGTCGAGCGCGAGTTGAACGAGGCCAAAGAAGAGGCGGAGCGGGCGAACAGAGCGAAAAGCGAATTCCTTTCCCGCATGAGCCACGAATTGCGGACGCCGCTCAATGCGATTCTTGGGTTCGGTCAGCTCATCGAAAAACAAAGCCCGACCGGGCCGATGCGTACTCGTGCTGGTCATATCACCGGAGCCGGTCGCCATCTTCTGAATCTGATTAATGAAATTCTGGATATCAGCCGGATCGAAGCTGGCGCAATGCAGCTTTCGCTCGAACCGGTCCGCCTCAGGGATGTGCTCGACGAAGCACATGATCTTATCCGACCGCTGGCGGCGGAACGCGGCCTTAAATTTATTGTGCCCCCGAAGGTCGATCCGCCGGTGTACGTTTTGGCCGACCTTCAACGCTTCAAGCAGGTGCTGCTGAACCTGTTTTCTAACGCCGTTAAGTACAGTCCGAAGAATGGGAACGTGACCATTTCCTATCGGTCTTCCGGCGAAGGTACCATGCGCATTGTCGTCGCCGACATGGGTTCCGGTATCGCCAGTGAAAAATTGTCCCGGCTCTTTACGCCGTTCGATCGACTGGGGGCGGAACAATCTTCCGTCGAGGGAACTGGCCTCGGCCTTGCTCTTTCTGCACGCATTATGCACGCGATGGGAGGCGGTATTGGCGCGAGCAGTCAGATCGGGCGCGGCAGTACTTTCTGGGTCGATCTGCCGCGGGCCGAGCCGCCCTCAATCATAGTGGCTGAAAGCGATGACGACGAACCGCTTCTGAATCTGAACAGTGCGCATGGAAAACGCACCATTCTTTACATTGAGGACAACCTTTCCAATCTCAACCTCGTTCAGGAAATTCTACGCCAGCAACCTCAAGTTGAACTTCTCAGCGCAATGCAGGGGCGGCTCGGGTTGGATTTGGCGCGCAAACATGCGCCTGATCTCATCTTGTTGGACGTCCACCTGCCCGATCTGGACGGTTGGGATGTCTTTTCCCAACTACAAGTAGAGGAAACAACACGAAACATTCCAGTGATCGTGCTCAGTGCCGACGCAACGGCGCGACAAATCCAGCAATTCATGACCGCGGGAGCGCGTGATTACCTGACCAAGCCACTCGACGTCGGCAGATTTTCTCGAGTCATCGAAGAATCGGCCTGGCCATCCACCGACTCGAAGACGCTCATCCAGAAACCGAACAGAAAAGAAGCGGTCGTAGCTGATAAGAAATGAACGAAACCGAGCAACTACACGGTGCGGCCTCGCGCTGTTCGGAGATGAAAATTCTCATCATCGATGACGAATTGGCCAACGTCGCGCTGCTCGAAGACATCCTCTCCGATAGCGGCTACACCCAGGTGAAATCGATCATGGCTCCGCGCCTGACGATGCAAAACCTGCGCCGAGTTCGAACCGGATGTCGTGCTGCTCGATTTGCGCATGCCGCATATGGACGGTTTCGCTGAAGCGCTACGCGCGAAGAGCACCGCCACGTTTCTTCCAGTAATCGTGTTAACTGCTGACATCGATGCGCAATCGAAATAACGTGCGCTCCGCGCCGGCGGGGTCTCGGCCTTGCGCTCGCCATCAGCAAAGCCATCATGACCATGCATGGCGGAACAATCCACGCACGCAGCGACGGCTTGGAGCAAGGAACCTTCTCCATTACGCTCAAGGTTGACACGGCTGGGGACGATCAGTTAACAAAAGAAACTCATCCACCCCGATGAATCCTACCACTTGGAATGCCGACTTCACGGCCTACGCGAGAATGAAAATTCTCATCGTCGATGACGAGCCCGCCAACGTCGCTCTCCTCGAGGACATGTTGAGTGAGCAGGGTTATGCGAACCTTAAATCAGCAACCGATTCCCGGCAGGTAGTCGAGCTTTATAATAGCTTCGATCCGGACTTGATCCTGCTCGACCTCTTCATGCCCCACGTAGATGGCTTCAGCATTCTCGAAGCGCTTCGCGCGGATCGAACCGAAATTTTTCTTCCCATCATCGTCCTCACCGCCGATGTAAACGAGGAAACCAAACTTCGGGCCTTGAATCTGGGCGCGACCGATTTCTTGAACAAGCCGCTGGATCACATCGAAGTGCTCCTGCGCATCAGGAACATGCTCGAGACCCGTCGGATTCATCAGTTACTTGATAATCGACGGGCCGCACTGGAAGACGCCATCGTTGCGCGCACTTCCGAACTTCACGCCGCCCAAGCCGAACTGGATAAAGTTCAGGGCAAAGCCGGCGGGTAACGCCCGAAGAACTCAACGCCCAACTCGCAACGGGGGGCAGTCCGCGGAGGGATTGGTATGACAATTTCGGAACTTTGACTTTTGCCCATGTGCTGGAGCGATAATGCACAACAGCTTCGCCAATGCTTTCATTCGGCGTTTGCACATTGAATTACCAACTTGTGGTAGCTAAAAGCGTGTAGAGCCATAATTCTCGTTGAATCGGCCCCGCCATCTTCTAAGGTGCGCGTCGAACATTATGAGCTGGAGTCGTGAAGAAGCGTTAACTGATCCGGCCGTTCGCGGGCCATTGATGTTTCTTTCCGAATTTCGGTTCTGCCTGCGCGATATTCCTAACGAGATTTCGATTCGGCTTTATCGTTCGGTTCATTCGAGCAAAATCGTGGCGCGACGAAGCCACGACATCTCGGTTAATGGAGTGGAGGCTCCGGCAACCGCAGCTTGTGGCGACGAAGGACACGAAGGTGAGGTTTTGCACACTGCTGTCGACGGACTTCTTTCCGTTTACAATGCCGCCCGCGCAAAAGGCCTGAAGCCAGATGCATCCTGGTTGAGGCCCAACGCGGATTTTTGCTAATCGTACGAGTGAGTAGCTGCGGTTCCGGTGTGCCTTAACGATGTAGCGTCCGCTGTCCTCAGCGGAATTCCAATCGCGTGTGCGCCGGAGACAGCGCCCTCTACAGTTCTGGTGCGTCCAAACTCATCACGCTTGTCTCACGCACCCAAATAACGCAGCATCCAGCGGAATGCCTGATGCAGCGGGGACCATAACCGAGGAGGCGAAACATACCGACGAACAACTCGTTCGTGGCATCGGCATTCCGGCGCTGACCGCGAACATCGTCAGCTCAACCGTTGGCGCGGGCATCTTTGTCATACCAGCAACGGTGGCGCAGGGACTGGGGCCGGCAGCCCCCCTGGCCTTTGTGTGCTGCGCCATCGCCATGGTTCTGTTCGTGACTTGTTTCGCGATTGCCGGAAGTCGTGTCTCTCTGACTGGCGGATTGTACGCCTATGTCGAAGTCGCGTTTGGCAAATACGTCGGCTTCCTCGCCGGCGTTCTCTATTTTCTAACCGCGCTGGGAGCCGTGGCAGGCGTGGTTAATGTGCTAGCAAACTCGATCGCTCTCGTTTTCCCGGTTCTTGGCGGGCCGGTCATGCGCATTGTCGTGATGCTCGCGGTGTATGGATTGCTCGTTATCATCAACATCCGCGGGGTGCGCGAAGGCGCAGGCGCCGTCACGGTCCTCACAATCGCGAAACTTCTCCCGCTCTTATTGTTCATCGGCGCAGGCATCTTCTTCATTCATCCAGCACACCTCGCGTTTGCCGCCTGGCCGGGAAGCAAGCCGCTTGGTGATGCCGTGATCTTGTTGATCTTCGCTTTTGTCGGAATCGAAGTGGCGCTGATCCCGAGCGGTGAAGTGAAAAACCCGGCGCGGACCGTCCCGCGCTCGGCCTATCTGGCGCTCGTCATCACCACTATCATTTACATTCTTATTCAGCTTGTGGCGCAGGGCACCCTTGGCGCCGACCTCGCCAATCACAAAGATGCGCCGCTCGCCGAAGCAGCCGCGACATTTCTCGGCCACATCGGCCGCACCATTCTCCTGGCTGGTGCGGCCATCTCGGCATTTGGTTTTGTTACGAGCGACATTCTCAGTTCGCCGCGAATGATTTTTGCCTTCGGCCGCGATCGCTCTTTGCCGGCCTGCTTCGCCCACGTGCATTCTCGTTATCGCACCCCGGATGTCGCCATCGTCACTTACGCGGCGCTTGGCTTCGCTTTATCAATCTCCGGCACTTTCGAGCAACTGGCAGTCCTTTCCAACGTTTCCGTCCTCCTGATGTATCTGCTCTGCTGTGCTGCCTGTTGGTTCCTAGTGCAACGCGACGTGCGCGCCGACGGTCCGCCCTTTAACTTTCCCGGTATGAAAATCGTGCCTGGACTAGCGATCGTCACGATCATTTGGATCCTGGCACACGCCACGTCGCGGGAGTTTATCATTACGGGGATTGTTCTGGTGGTAGCAACAGCCTTTTACCTGATTGGCGCCACCTTTCGGACGATCCGCACCCGCGACCGCTAAATGTTGTGGTTGGGCGCGGCGCCTACCAGCGGAATTGTGTAGATTGGGCTTGTGCGCCGCCGACTTAGGCTATATTCTCCACAACCGGCAACGGCCTGCAATGCATCTTCAATCGCTCGAGCTCTTCGGCTTTAAGTCGTTCGCTGATAAAACTATCCTTAATTTCCACCAGGGCGTAACCGCTATTGTCGGGCCCAACGGCTGCGGCAAATCGAACGTCTGCGACGCCGTCCGTTGGGTCTTGGGCGAGCAATCCGCCAAATCAATGCGTGGCGGGGAAATGGCCGACGTCATCTTTAATGGCGCCGAGTCACGCAAGCCGCTCGGATTCGCCGAAGTGTCGCTCAATTTCACTGAGTGTTCTCAGGAGCTCGGGGTCGACTGGCACGACGTTCGCGTCACCCGACGCATCTATCGCGACGGCAACTCCGAATATTTCCTCAACAAAACTCTGTGCCGCCTCAAGGACATCCACACTCTGTTCGCCGATACCGGCGTCGGTCGCGCGGCCTATTCCATCATGGAGCAGGGAAAAATCGATTTGATTTTAAGCTCGCGCCCGGAAGATCGCCGCAGCGTTTTCGAGGAAGCTGCCGGGATCACAAAATACAAAACGCAAAAGAAAGAAGCACTCCGGAAGCTGGAAGGGACCGAAGCAAATCTGTTGCGCATCGGCGACATCATCAAGGAAGTGAAACGCCAGATCGGTTCACTGCAACGCCAGGCCGGCAAGGCGCGACGATATCAGGCATTACATGCAGATCTGCAAGTCCTCGACACCCATTTTTCGCATCAAAAATTGCGAACGCTCGAACACGAACTCGCGGAATGCTCGGGCGAGATCACGCGGATTTCGGAAGAAGAACAGTCGACCCGCGACGAGATCAACGAGCGCGAAGCGAAACTTGCAGAGGCGCGTCGCGAACTCGACGCTGCCGATGAAAGAATTGCACAGGAACGCAGTAAATTACAGGCACTCGAGAACGAGATCGCCTCGCATCGGCACCGGATCGAGTTCAATGAAAAACATGGCCTGGAGTTGCGTCAATGGATCGAACGCAGCCAGCGCGAGATCGAGTCGGCGGAAACAAAATTGCGGGATCAGAACGCGGAAATTGAGTCCGCTAACGCGCTGCTAGAGGAGACTGCGCGCTTACTGGAGCAAAAAAACGAACAGCTTGGCCAGTTGACCGAAGACGTCGGCAGACATCGCGAAGTTTTTCGTGCGGCCGATCAGCGGCTGCGCGAGAGCCAAATGACTTTGTCAAAGGACGAACTCCGGCTCTCCGCCATTTCGGAAAACTTAATCGATCTGCGCCAGCGGCGCGACGCAACGAGGCAGGAATCCGAAACGGCCCGGTCTCGAATCGCCCTAGCGGAAGCGGGGCATAAACAATTGAACGCAGAAGTCGCAACCGCGCGCGCCGCCACCGAAGCGGAACGTCAAACCGTCGAGCAACTCTTCGCCCAAGTGCGTTTGCACGAAGACGCGCTGCGACAAACCCGCAGCGCGCTGGCCGATCTTGAGAAAAAATTGGCAGCGATCGACCGCGCCGTTGCCGAAAACGAATCGCGCCATGAAGTCCTGCGTCAGCTCAACGAGGAAGGCGAAGGCCTGGCTCAGGGCTCGCAAGCTTTGTTAAAGAACAAGGAATTTGAATTTGCTGGCGCGCTCGCTGCGCAACTCAATGTTTCGCATGAATTCGTGCCCGCAATCGAAGCTGCGCTCGGCCGCAATCTGCATGCCCTCGTTTTGAGCGACAGTGCGGCTGCCGCGGAGATCATCGCGCATCTCAATCGGCACCAGCTTGGGCAAGCCGGTCTCATTCTTCCAGGAATTAAACATCGGGAACGCTCCATCAACAATTTGCCCCCGACTGCGATCGGCTGGGCGAGCGACCAGGTGCAGGCACCCGAAACTCTCGCCCCGCTCGTGCGATCTTTGCTCGATAACGTCGGGTTATTTAAAAATCTCGACGATGCACTGACTGTGATTGGAAACGATTCCGGAATCGCAGCTACTACTCTGGAGGGCGAGTTCATTTCTCGCGACGGAGTTCTCTTTGGCGGAAGCGGCAAGGCCCGGACCGACTCCTTGTTGCAGCGCAAAGCGCGGATCGATGCCATCGCAACAGAGCTAACGAGCTTGAGACGGGAGCAGACGAGCCTTGAACAACAGCGCGCCGCACTGGAGTCAGAAATTACTGCCGCCACCGTCATCCTCGAAAAAGCAGTGGTCTCGCATCAGGAGGCTCAGCTTGCCCAAAGCACATCTGCTTCCAAAATTTCCGAGCTGGAGCACGAAGAGCATTCAGCTGGACGTGAACTGGACGCGCTCAAATCCGACTGCTCTGCTCTCGAACGCCAGATCGCCGCGGCCGATGAGCAGATTCGAGAGCTGGAAGATCAAAAGGCTGAACTTGAAAAGCAAATCACCAATGCTCGAAGTGAGATTTCTGTCGTGGAAACCCAGCGCGACAAAGCACTACAGGAAGAGGAAGACGCCGCCGCGCGGCTGAGCGAACTGCGAATCGCTGCGGCAACCCACGAACAAAAACATCAGAGCTTACTGATACAACGCTCACCGATGCTGGCACGCCAAACGGAATTGACGGAACAGATTTCGACCCGGCGTGCGGATATTGAAAACTATCAGGCTCGGCTGGTTGCGCAGGCCGCGGACGATGAGGCCGCCCGGACAGCAATCGCAGAACAAACACAGCAATGCACTCAGCGCGAAGCGGAGATTTCGAACCTAGTGAGGGAGCGCGCCGGGCAATTACAGAGAATCAATTCGGAGGAAACCGCGCTGCGCCACACCCGCGATGATTTGAGTAATCTGCAGGAAAAGCGTGGCACCCATTCGGTCCGCCAAACGCAGCTGCAGCTTCAGACTGAGCATCTCACCGAACACGTCATCGAGCGTTACCGAATTGATTTGCGTGCCTTCCAGCCGGACGAATCGGCGCATGAAAAGGTCTTGCACGTCCAACTGAAACGCGTCGCAAAAGATGATGAGCGCAACTCCGACCAAGCCGAAACGCAGCCGCGCCCAGCGACCGCGGCTACAGCAATGCCCGACATCGAAAGTCTCATCGCCGATCTCACGCGTCAGCTGGAGAACATGGGCCCGGTCAATCTCGAAGCAGTTCAGGAATACGACGAACTGGAAGAGCGCTATCGTTTTCTCGACGCGCAAAACACCGATCTGGCCAATTCGCGCCGCGAATTGTTGGATGTCATCGCCCGGATCAACTCGACCACACAACAACTATTCGCCGACACCTTCGCGCAGGTCCGAGGTAATTTCCGCGAGATGTTTGGCGAGCTTTTCGGCGGCGGCCGCGCCGACCTGCAGCTAATGGATGAGAACGACGCGCTCAATTGCGGGATCGAAATCATCGCCAAACCGCCAGGGAAACAGTTGCAGAGCATTTCGCTGCTGAGCGGCGGCGAACGAACCATGACGGCTGTCGCGCTTCTGTTCGCCATTTACATGGTCCGCCCAAGCCCGTTTTGCATTCTCGACGAAATGGATGCGCCGCTCGACGTATCCAACATCAACCGTGTTATCAAGGTCTTGGAACGCTTCGTTTCGCAGAGCCAGTTTATCATCATCACTCACAACAAGCGTACCATCGCCAAAGCCGATATTTTGTATGGCGTAACGATGGAGGAGCGCGGCGTCAGCAAACTCGTTGGAATGAAGTTGACGACGCCGCAACGCGCCTCAGCTAACGGCGCGACCGCGAAAGTCGAGGAAGTGACACAGGCGAATTTTCCCATGCGCGAGGAAAGACCGCACGCGGCCGCGGCGCGTTAACCAACTTTGTCATCCCGAGCAAAAGCCGAGGGATTCCGTTGCGAATCTTTAAGGCAATAGACCGGGATCCCGCGGCTTCGCTCGGGATGACAGGCGGAACGCGAAAATTTTTTGCGCATGCAGGCCGATGTTGGCTACAATCGTTCGATGCTGCAGACGGCGCGACCCAGGAAGAAAAAAGACCCAGCGAAAGCGCCGGTGCACGAAAAGTACCTCGAGGCGTATCGATGGATGCTCCTGGCGCGGACATTTGAGGAAAAACTCGCCAGTATGTATCGCGGCGGCCGAATCACCGGTGGCGTTTACGTCGGCAAAGGCCAGGAAGCGGTCAGCGTAGCCTGCGGTATCTTTTTACAAAGGGGTGACATTTTTGCCCCACTGATCCGGGATCAGGCCGGGCGTTCTGCCTTCGGCGAGCCGCTAGTCGACGTCGCTCGCACGTATCTTGGCACTCGAACGGGACCAATGCGGGGTCGCGATGGCAACATTCACCGGGGCAAACCGCAGGACGGTCAGCTGGCCATGATCAGCCATCTCGGCGCCATGATTTCTGTGCTCGTTGGATCGTTGATGGCGAAACGCGGCCGCGGCGAGAAAAATTTTGTCGGGCTAACGACAATTGGGGAAGGCGGTATGCAAACCGGCGCCAGTCATGAAGGAATGAATATCGCGGCGGTCGAGCATGTCCCGCTGGTGGTAGTCGCGACGAACAATCATTACGCGTATTCCACGCCGAACGACCGCGAATTTGCCTGTGACAAGCTGGTCGATCGCGCCCGCGGTTACGGTTTTGAAGGTTATGAGTTGGACGGCACCGATCTCGCCCAATGCCTTGATGTCATCGGGACCGCAGTGAAACGCGCGCGGGCGGGCCGCCCACCGCAGCTCGTTGTCGCATCCATTCTGCGTTTGGCCGGTCACGGGGAACATGACGATTTCAGCTATGTTCCAAAGGAAATCTACGGCGAGCCGTTTGCCTGCGACTGCCTGCAACGCACGCAGGAATTCATCAAAGAACATGAATTAGTCGATGCTGGAACATTGCAGGCCTGGCGTGAACATGCCGTCCGCCAGGTGGACGAAGCTTTTGCCGCTGCTCAAAAGGAGCCCGTGCCGAAAGGCGAAGAAGAAGATTGGTGCGCGATTTCAACACGGGATCTGATGGATCATCCACAAGGGGAATGACTATGCTCGAAATGAATGACGAACTCAGGGCGAATACTCAAACGAGGAGGGATAGGACAGTCGTCATCCCGAGCGAAGCCGAGGGATTCCGCGATGCTGGTTTCAAGGTTTGGCAAAGGGATCCGTGGACTTCGCTCGGATTGACGAGTTTTGCCTGCCACTTCGCTATTCAAGCCTTCTCATTGTCGTCGTGAGCATTACTTATCTCGAGGCTATTCGCGAAGCACAGGCGAAAGTCCTGCGCGAGGACAAACGTGTGTTCATCTACGGGCAGGATGTTGGCGGAACCTTCGGCGGCGCATTCAAGGCAACCAAAGGATTGGCCAAAGAGTTTCCGGGACGCGTCTTGAATACGCCCATCAGCGAAGACGCCATCGTCGGCACGGCCATTGGTGCGGCGCTCGAAGGGATGCGGCCGATTGTGGAAATGCAGTTTGCCGATTTTTCCAGCATCGCTCTAAACCAAATTCTCAATAACGCCGGCACGCATTATTGGCGCACAAACATTTCGGTGCCGCTCACCATCCGATTGCCAAGCGGCGGCACCAAAGGCAGCGGCCCATTTCATTCGCAATCGATGGAATCGCTCTATGCGCATTATCCGGGGTTGGTCGTGATGACACCAGCCACGGTGGAAGACGCCTACACCATGCTGATCGACGCGGTGGCGATCGATGATCCCGTCATTTACTGCGAGCACAAATATCTTTATTACCATCTTAAAGCTGAGGAATTGCCCAGGGAAGGCGTGCCGATTGGGCAGGCGCGCGTTGCGCGTGCTGGACGCGATCTAACAATCGTTAGCTACAGCGCGATGCTGCAGGAGTCTTTGATTGCCGCGGAAGAAATTGCCAAGGAAGGATTCGAGATCGAGGTGGTCGATCTGCGCACCGTCAAACCACTCGATACTGCCACTGTGCTGGCCTCTGTCGCTAGAACCGGTCGGCTGCTGGCGGTCGGCGAATCGTTCCCTTGGGGTGGCGTGACTGCGGAGGTCGTCGCACGCGTGGCCACTGAAGGTTTTCATCTTCTCGATGCGGCGCCGGCCCGAATTAACTCTAAAGACACTCCGATTCCCTATCACCCTGATCTCTGGTCGACGCATCGTCCGGATAGCAAATTGATCGCGGCGAAAGTGCGGAAGCTCCTGCGCGAATGAAATTTATTGCGCTCGCACAACCCATCCTCCCGAGCCAAGTCGAGGGATCCCAATGACGTTACCTTTAAGCTGTCGCCACGGGACCCCTCGGCTTTCGCTCGGGATGATGATATTGAAGGTTTTTCTTAACTAATCATGCCGCAAGTTCCAATCATCATGCCACAGCTCGGCGAATCGATCGCCGAGGCCACGATCGTTTCCATCAACATCAAGCCGGGCGAAAAAGTCGTTGCGGACCAGGAGATCATCGAAGTTGAAACCAACAAGGCAGTCATGGGCGTGACCACGCCGTGCGCGGGTGAGATCGCGGCGATCGACGCTCAGGTGAAGGAAACATATCCGATCGGCGCAGTCCTGGGTTACATTGAAGCCACCGAACAGGACGCAGCGCGATTTGCAAAACAGTCGCCGCCAGAAGCGCAGCGGGAGGTCGCTGCAGAGATTCCGGGACGGGAGGAAGAAAAACCAAAGAGCGGGAACGGTGCCCACTTCCAAATCGACGAGAGCGCGGTTCGCACTTCGCGCGTCAGCACGCAAGCCGATGTCTCTGGTGGCGGGCTGCCGGTTCCGGCGGCGGCGAAGGGCGCCGGATTCTTGTCGCCCCGCGTCCGAGCGCGGATGGCGGAGTTGCAATTGACTAACGCCGATCTCGCCGGGATTGCCGGCACCGGCAGCGGCAATCGCGTCACGATCAAAGATCTGGAAAGTTATTTGCGGCAAATTGAATCGCAGACAAGCAGCGATGCTTCCGCCATTCGCGCGGGCGTCGCAGACGCGATGCGACGGAGCTGGTCGCGGCCATTGGCGACGATCGGTTCGTCGGTGAACCTCGATCCAGTTCTAGCGGATCGGAAAAAGCGAGATCCAAAACCCGGTCCCGCGTTATATGCATTGCGAGCGCTCGCCCTCGCGCTTGCCGAAAATCCAGCCGCTGCCGCAAAACTTGTTGGATCGCGCGTCATGCAACCCAACAGCATCGACATTGGCCTCGCCATTGAAGCTCAGGATGGAATCATCGTTCCGATTCTGCGCGAAGCGGACAAGACTTCGCTCCAGGATCTGGCGACGAAATACGACGAGCTGGTCACGCTTGGCCGTCAGCGACGGATTGCGCCGGAGATGCAGGCTGGCGGCATCGCCGCAGTGTCGAATTTCGGTACTTTCGGCGTGGAATGGGGCACACCCATCCCCCTGCCCGATCAGACCATGATTCTCGGCCTTGGCGCTGGCAAAAAGACGCCGCGCTGGGACGATTCGAAATCGGAATTTGTTCCAGTCACCGAAGCACAAATTACACTAAGTTTCGATCATCGGAGTCTCGACGGCGGCGGCGCCGGACGTTTACTGAGTCGCGTCATCGAACTGCTGGAAACGCCCGCGCAGCTTTGATTTTGCCTGGGTAGCGCACACGTCTCGCGTGTCGGCGATCGCGTCTCGGGATCGCGGACTTTCCTGAGCGCGATCAATGACGCGTACGATGCCATGGTGAGAAAAGATCGTTTCGGCGAGACGCCGAAACCAACACGCGAGACGCGTGCGCTACCCGCAGTTACATGCCCGCGCCGCTTGATTTGCATGCACGATGAAGCGGGCGACACTTAAGCGAGCACAAGCAGGAAAATAGTTAGAGATTCCTCGACTTCGCTCGGAATGACAAAAGACGCTTATGTACGAGAACACTGAATTCAGCACGAGTCGCGACATCGAGGCGATTCAAATTCCTTCCGGGACAAAGATTACAATTCCAGCGGGAACGCCTGGTGTGATTACGCAGTCGCTTGGCGGGAGTTATACCATCGCGACGAATTTTGGCTTATCGCGGGTTGCGGAAAACGATGGTGATGCCCTTGGACTCGAGAAAGTGGAAGCGAAGTCTGCGCGATCGAGCAATGGCGCGAAGGATGGCGCGGTTTCGGAAGAAGACGTCTGGAATCAGTTGCGGCAGTGTTATGATCCGGAGATACCGGTCAACATTGTCGATCTCGGATTGGTTTATGATTGCAAGCTGACGAAGAAGGATGATGGCGGCACGCGCGTTGATGTGAAGATGACATTGACCGCGCCGGGCTGTGGAATGGGACCCGCCATTGCGCATGATGCCCAGAGCAAAATCCTGACGATCGATGGCGTGGATGAGGCCGACGTGCAGCTCGTCTGGGACCCGCCGTGGAATCAGAATATGATCAGCGAAGCCGGTCGGATGAAACTTGGGATGATTTGAGGGCGCCGCGCGTTCGGCAGCTTCAAGGAGCGGCTGCCTCCAGACTGCCCACTATAAGAGAAGCGATGTCTAATCGCTCAAGATTCTTCAGTCGACTGTGGTCGCTTGGTTCGGCCGCAGTTAGAAAC
>JBKPQI010000103.1:0-13096 GCA_046733975.1 Verrucomicrobiota bacterium | reverse complement strand
GACCAGCTCCGGCGGCCACAAGCAGAAACGGAAACACCATTCCACCGTAGCCATAAGACGCAGGCATAAAGGAAAGGACCGCGAAACCCAGCGTCATGGAAAGACAGGTCGCAATCAGCAGGCTCGCCACTGAAAAGCGTTTCGTCAGACGTCCCGACATCACCCCGGTAACGGCAAGGACGAGACTGAACGGAACGAGAGCCATTCCCGCGGTCAAGGCGCTGTAGCCGAGTTCTTCCTGCAAGTAAACCGCAGCGATAAACAGAAAAAGGAAGAAAGCGAATCCAAGAAAACAGCTTCCAACGCAGGAACAGAGAAACGGTGGTATCTGGAGGAGCTTGCCATCTAGGATGGCGGCGTCGCTGCGGCGCTCAACGACCGGAAAGACGACAAACAAAACCAGCGCGAATGTGATCAGACCGAGCGCTACTGCCGGGTTGCTATCGCTGCCCTGCGCTGCGTCGAGGCCGAGAAGGAAGGTTGTTAAG
Organism: Verrucomicrobiota bacterium; assembly: GCA_046733975.1. Lineage (GTDB taxonomy): Bacteria > Verrucomicrobiota > Verrucomicrobiia > Chthoniobacterales > UBA10450 > AV69. The sequence continues at coordinate 12,608 of JBKPQI010000103.1, read as the reverse complement.
GCAGCGGCCAGGATCACTACGCCGGCGATATCAATTCGGTGCGAAACATGTTCATCCCGCGATTCTTGAATCGCACGTAAAGCAATGAACATGATGACGGCGACGAGCGGCAAGTTTATCAGGAATATCAACCGCCAACTCACGGCTGCGGTGAGAAAGCCACCCACCAGCGGTCCAATCGATTGAGCAACCCCCGCGATACCGACGAGAATTCCCATGGCAACGGCGCGTCGTTCGCCACTGTAAGCGATAGAGATGATCGCCATGCCTGCAGGGAGCATGAGCGCTCCACCCGCTCCCTGTAAGACACGGCCAAGGACGAAAATCGTGAGCGACGGCGCAATCCCGCAGACCGATGAGGCGAGTGCAAATAAAGTTGCGCCGGCGAGCAGGCAACGCCGGCGTCCGAAGACGTCGGCGGCACGGCCCGCAGCAACGATCAAGGCGGCGAATGCAAGCATGTAGCTGTTGAGTCCCCACTGCAGATCTTCCAAATCTGCGTGCAGATCTTTGCCCACCGTCACCAACGCCACGTTGACGGTGGTGATATCGGCGTTAAGGAGCGAGAACAGGACCGCCATCACAACCAGCGCAAGGCGCGGGTTGGTGGGGAACGGGGAAATCATGAGAGGCAGATTGGAGACAGAAGATAGGAGCTAGAAGTTAGAAACCCAATTTCCGATCTTCTATCTTTTAACTACCGGTGCCGGTCAGAAGCAAACGCCGAAGCGCGTAAAAGGCTGCGCCTCGCGCGATGAACGCCGAATGCCGAACATCGAACGCCGAAAATTGTTTACAGATCCGATAGACGATCGAGAGCTCGTGCTACGAAGTAATGAATCATGATCAAGAGGCTCATTGTTCCGTCCAATTCGACTTTATTTCGGCATTCCCGTCATCGCATTGGCAGTCAGCAAAATTGGCCAGGAGGCGGTGAGGATGATTAGTCCGAAAGCGACAACTTCGACGGCATAGGTGGGATCTGAGCCGTAGGCGTATCGGTGCGTAAGAAAGCGCCGCACACGCATGCGCATGGGTGTTATGGTTTTCATAAGATTCTTTTCTTGAGATCAGAAATGGACACTGGTTCGGCACCCGCGCTGCGCTGGAAAAGTAACGCCACTGTCACTGTCCATGCGAGCTGGTGATTGGGAGGGTGTGTCTCAAGCATTTGCCGGTACCAGTTATAAAAAGGCAGTCTCAACGCTCAACATCCAACGCCGAATGCCCAACCAACACATACGGAGTTCTTCGAATGCGGCTTGCGAGTGAGTGAAAGACGCCAATCGGAACGGAGCTGCGAAGAGTGTTAAAATCTATTACACAGCGGGATGATACGGAGGTACCTATATATTAAGTATTAAGCTGCAGGCGACGTCCCGACTTCGAAAGAGCCCATTCGCAAGTAGCTGATACCGTTCAGGAAATTGCGGAAAAGGCATCAAGGGGTTGCGAAAGTCTTATAAATACTATAAAATATCGGCATGATGATCTATCAACGTGAACCGGTTTTCACGATCGGCCGAGTGCCTTTCGTCGCAGGTGCGATTCAGGTCCGCAACCAGATGCGAGTTCTCAAACAACGCGAGTGGGCCCGCAGACGGAAAGCATTGATTTCTTCACTGCGGGGTATGCGTCCGCGGGTACTCAAGAGAGTGGAGTGTTAAGGGTCGAGACGAACTTGGACGCCCACCGGCTTTTTGGCGCCGCGGCAGCGGTTTAACCGCGCGAAGGCTTTAGAGTGGTGACAGCCGCGAGCGCAGGTCGTCAACCCAAAGCGCGTTATTGGGTAACAGCAGGCTTGCGTCCAGTGTCCAGGCAAATGGACGTCTGCCGCAGCTATAGCCGTCAAGACAGAACGATGTTGGGTATGATTTTCCATTCGGCAGCACGTTGCCAGACCGTGAGATAACGAGATGTTCTGGTTACGGGTTTGCCTTCCTTGATCACAGTAACTTGGGCATTGCCCGTTTCAGAGGCGACGTCGCCGTCAAGAATGACGTTTTTAGAATCCAGCGTGCTTGAACTCGGGGGACCCGACTTTTCGAAACCTGTGCGATACATTTTTTCGATTTCGGTGCCCTGAATACAGGTGCCGTCGGAATAAAAACCCCATTATCGGCATATGGCGCTGCAATGGTGGCGGCATCGCCCGTTTTGACCGCAACGAGGAATTCGCTGTTCGCTTTCAGGATTGCAGTGTCGAGTTTCACATCGCCGGAAGGAGGAGCAGCGAAGATGGAATGAGCGAGAACTAACGAGATCGCGATGAGGATTGAAACCCGGTTTCTCATATTCCAAGTTGTGTCGGTTTCATCTCCGCAGCGGCCAACGACGGCGGCTACAGGAGCCTCAACCTTCCCTGGCGCCGCTCTTGCCTCGGCCAGTCTTCTCCTGCAGTTCGTCGATCTTTTTTGAGGCTTGGGCCTTCGTCCAATTTTCGTTGTAGTCTTCCTTCGCTTCACGGCAGAGCGTCTGGAGATAGGACCGCTGCGGACCGGTCATGGGCTCGTCTTTCGTCACCCACTCGTCGGGATCTTTCTTCGGGTTGAGTGACGCGGGCGGCGCATCCGGCGGTGCATTATTGTCCTTGTCAGGTGTCATCAGATGAAAATTCGTTTGCGCCTCGCTCCCTGGACTTACAGGGACCGTTCTTGTCTCGGAACCAAAGAATAAACCGAAGCGCATTGCGATTATCAAAGAATGAACGGGATGATCCGCTTAACTCTTTCTCGATAGGCACTGTATTGATCGGGAAATTGTCTGAGCATGACTTCTTCTTCCTCGCTTAGTTTGATCCAGAAGCTTACCAGAATTAGGAGAAGCCCGATTAATGCCGCGACGTTTCCCTGTTGAATCACTGTGGCGATGATCATGGCAAGTAAGCCGGTGTAGATCGGATGGCGGACCACCCGGTATGGACCGCGCACAATCAATTCGTGATTTTCTTTTAAGGTAACGGTACCGCTCCAGTTGCGGCCGAGCACCGCCCGCGCCCAGAAGCAGAAGCCAAGTCCGCCTACGCATAAAATCGCCGCAGCTGCCAGAATCGCATCGGTTCGGGGAATGATGCGGAGGTGGAGCGGATAGAACAGACGGTGGCCGCGGAGCAGGAGATAGCAGCCAATCAGGAGCAGAATCATGTAGCGCAAGCGCTGGGCTGCGGTCTCATGATACACCGTTCGCTTGGTGAATATCGCAGCCAATGTCCAGACGATAAGAAATACACTCCAGCAAATGCTGATGATGATTCGAGAATCCATCGCTTAACGAGCGAGCAAGATCACGAGACAACTAATCACGGATTGCGAGCGACGCTCGCGACAGCGGAATTCTTACTGATCCACAAGCACCGGCGGCGGTCCACCAGGATGGCTTGCGTAGTAGCCCATCTGGCGCGACGCGATCCACGCGCCATCCAGATACAGATCAAAGACGACCGGCACACCGTAGCCGGTTTGTGAAGTGAGCAATGCCTGAACTTGCGCCGTGTACGACACTCCCGGCGGCGGAGGTGTGGACGGTATTCGCCCCGTCGCTACGATGACGCCTGGAAAGTCGACCGGCCCGTCCGCGGCTGGGACAATTCGTTAAGTGTCCTGCCAGGTCATCGAGAGAATGGTTGGGATGCCGAGTGTCGCGACGTGCGCCGTTACGCGCAGCTCCACAGTCTTCCCAGCATTACCCGCCGGACACGTGACGTGTACTGGCGTGTTCGAGACAACATAGCCGGGATAGGGGGCGCGGCGGACCTCACTGCCGGGCGTGAACACCGGCACCCCGTTCGCGGTGCCTGGGCCGGCAGGTCCGGAGCTGCCGGCGGGCGGCACATAACATGTCACAACAACGCTGCGCACCCAGTTCGGCGGAAACGTTTGCGGCGCAAATTGTGTCGGGGATGTTCCCGGTTCGATCTTACCGAACATGAATTTCTGAAAGACATGAAGGTTTTCCGGATCAGAGATGATGTCTCCTATCGACTTCTTCGGGACCATCTTCTTGAGGATTGCGCCGGCGAAAGCTGCTGAGGAGAAAATTTGCTCGCGATGGGCGTCGCCGGCCGCCGTGCGGGCGGAGCCTGCGACAAACCGCGACACCTCCGGGCAACAGCACCGCCAGACGTCGATCGCCTCTTTTCGCGTCGAACGCAACGGCAACGGGAGCGTCAAGCTTCAGCGGATGCGCGCCCGATTCGGCCTCCACAATGGTAGCGGTGCCGTCTTCGCCGGTCAGAACGATCTTGCGATGTTCGAGGACATCGATGCGATACATTCCCGGATCAACGGTCACCGCCTCGCCGCCCTCTCGATGGAATCGGGTGTGTTCGTCCAAACCGACGAATTGCATTAGCTCACCCTCAATTGCGGCACGTTCCTCGCATGCGAGCGAGTGTCAATACCATTGAGAAGGGGAATCAACCCCGATGCTCAAGCTCAACGCCCAATGTTCAATGACAGAGGACAGAAGCAACGATGTGCATCCAACATCGATTGGAGAAAACAGGTTATAGAATCGCCGTAGAAGTAGGCGAGGGCCGGGATCGTCGTGCAGGAGCTGTCTGTGCTGCGCTGTTGGCGTCCAAAATTTGGGACACGACAGCGGTTGTCCCTCCAGGAACGGAGCGAAGCGGTTCTGTTAGCGCGCACTCGTTAATATCGACCGGGTAACAAGATAATGCTCTGTTCGGCTAGTCAAAGAACGTATCGTCGTGCGAGTACGGCGGCGCGCAGCAGCATAGGAACCGCAACGGCTCCGTTGCAACGACCGCGTGCCAGGCATGCGGCGGGATCAAGATCGCATCTCCCGGGTGAATCGAGCGACGTTCGCCATCGATTTCCATTTCGCCCACGCCTTCGAGAACGAAGTAAAGCTCTTCCGCCACCTTATGATAGTGGCGCTCTGTTCTGCCGCCCGCAGGAACCCGTGCTTCAGCGAGACTTTGGCTTTGAACGGGCGCGTTCGTTCGATCAAGGATCGAACGGATGGTCGAGCCGTCCTTGGTGATAAACGGTGACTGGGCCGAGAGATTCTGGATGATCATGTAGTGTTGCGTTGACGGATTGTAGTTAAGCAGAAGCAAGGAGCTTAATGCCTATTGAGAGCAATGCGATCGAGTGCTCTCAAGCTGCGTGGGCATATTTCGCCTAGACTACAAGAGGCGGCCGGCGTGGCCACGCTGCAGCTCGCCTATGGCTTGCTCGCTTCGTCTACATGAAGACGCGCTGAGGACTCGGAATTCAGCAACAGAAATCGTTGTTCTTGTATAGGACGCAACTGTACGTCGGCGATTTCGCCGCCGTAGGAATTCATTGGCGGCCAAAATGGCCGCCCTGCAATCTGATCCTAATTATTCAGCGGACGCGATCTCAGCGTCGTACTATGAGCCCCAAAACAAAGCCGATGCCCAGCGCAGTGAAAACCGCTTTCATTGGGTTTTCGCGCACGTACTCTTCGCCATCGTCTTGCCACGTGCGCACGCGCATTTTTGCCTCTTCCCAGGATCCCTCGGCCTTGCTTTGATAATCTTCTGCCATCCCGGTACTTGCCGATTCTAAAGCCTCCGCCGCACGTTGTGCCTGTTGGTGAGTGCTTTCTGCTTCGTTTTCGGCGGCGGTCATTCCGACGCCGGAATTCATGTTTGTGTCAGCCATATTTTTTCCCTCTTGATTTCCGTGAGTTAATTTAGGGTGCTATTATACCTACTCCCGCCGAAATAACGCGACCGAAGAGCGTTATGCGCTTACGGTCGCACTTGTCACACCGACATCCCGTCATTACAAAAATCGGGTAACTATTACCTGGAGCGCTTAGTCGTATGAGTCTCAGAAATCCGTGTTGAGGCGTCACCGCGGGGCGCTTTTGACAATGACGAACTGGTAATGTCTTCGGCGCCGGCGTTTTCAAAAATCTCCTTGGCTCGATCGACCTCGTCGCTATCCTCCGCGTCCACTGCGATTAAGAAGTTGCCGTTCCGCAATTTCTGTTCGTATCGTTTGGCTTCGATTTCCGGTATTCCTAATCCGATTAAGCCACCGACAAGACCACCGGTCGTTGCGCCGAGGGCTGTGCCGCTCAGTGCCGCCATGAGGGGACCGGCGGCGATGAACGGACCGACCCCGGGAATGGCAAGAGCGCCGATGCCAGCAAGCAAGCCGAGAACCCCGCCGGTAACTCCTCCGGCAGCAGCCCCGGTCGTCGCGCCTTCCGGGGCTTTGGTCGCTTTGACATGACCGAAGTCATGCTTGCCTGCAGTATCTGGCATCAACACGGAGATTTCCGAGACGTCGAAGCCCGAATTTTGCAAATTGTCGACTATTTGCTCCGCCTGCGAAGCTGATTTGGCGATACAGAAAACTGATGATTTTGACATATGTGTGTGTAGTTCGGTTTTAATTGATTCGGCTAATGTGATTCTTTGATTTCGAGTTGGTTATCGATCCTGGTGCCGCTGGCAGCTGCGGCCGCGAGTTGTTCTATTTTGGTTTTCTCCTCCGCGCTAGTTACCGGACCGCGAAGTGTCACTACTCCTCCGGCGGTAATGATTTTGACGTTCTTCGCCGTCATGGTCAGTGACGAATCCTTCACAATCGCCCGACGGATGTCGGCCGTAATCTTAGTATCCGCTGAGCTATTTGATTGATCGCCAGAAGTTTTCGTTTCACCGGAGCGATCACGCTCGTTTCTGGCGGAATTATCTGGGTTGGTTTCCTGCGCCACCGCCGACAGAGCGAAGACGGAGATGCAGACTAAAGATAGTGCTGTTCGTTTCATTTTTGTAGAAGCCGCCCAATCCGGCGACAAAGTTGAAACGTGCCTACGAACTCCCGCGGTTCCCTTTTTCTTGAAATTGTCGAAATATTTTCTCGCCAATTGTTCAGACGAATAACAGGACTCGAAGATGAGACCATGTTCGTCTCAACCCTCAACGCCGGCGGGTGAACCTCCATCTATCCTGCGATCGCGCCGCGCTGCGCTGCGCGTGCTGGAGGCGCGGTCGTTCCTAATATTGATGTTGAGAAAAGCGCCTCGTAGTTATCGAGTTACCTGTTTACTGGATATTACGACGTAAGGGCAAAGATGAACAAAACGATGACAGCGATATTGGTAACGATCGCCTTCAGTATGGTCGGCGTGTTGGGCGATTATTTTCTAAAGCTCTCCAGCGCCAACGATCAGCCTCTGCGGACACGATGGTTTTACGTCGGCTTTGTCGTCTATGCTTCGACTGCATTCGGCTGGGTGTTTGTCATGCGCCACCTGAAACTGGGTACGATTGGTGTGGTCTATTCCATCTCCATGGTGTTGCTCTTGACCGCAGTAGGCGTGATTCTTTTTGGCGAATCGCTCAACCGCTATGAGATCGCTGGAATTGTTCTGGCGCTTGCTTCGCTGGTACTGTTGATGCGTTTCGCGTGAGGGCGCGGAGTAGAAGCGACTGCGTTTATCTCCGCACGTACCCGATCGGATGCACGACCATGCGGACTGAAGATCTCATATAATGGACGATGCAAAGTTGATGGACAGCAACAAAGGTGAGTACAAACGACTGCTGATACGCACTTCCATTGTTTTAGGCATGACGATCTTTGTGGTGGTCCTCTGCTACTTCTGGATCGACCGGCAGGTGGCGTGGTTCGTTTATCACCATGGAATTGAGAAGTTCGCGGTGTTGCGTTGGCTGACCTATCCGCCGCCGGAGGTGCAGACCTGGTCGCCGCTGGTGTTGACCTTGCTTTGCATCCGGCGCGTATGGGGTCCATGGAGCCGGTGGCAACAAACTCTCTTCGCCGCCTGCCTGAGCGTACTGGTGGCGGATCAATTCCGATATTGTCTCGGCGATATTATGGGTCGCTACTGGCCGGAAACCTGGCGTCGCGACAACCCTTCACTCATTGGGACTGGCACGTATGGTTTTCACCCGTTCCAGCGCAGCGACGATATCGGGAGTTGTCCGTCGGGGCATGCAGCGCGGATTGCGAGCTTCGGGATGGTTTGGGTTATGGCGCTGCCGCGGACGTTGATCGTGGCCATAGTAATCGCGCTTCCCATGCTGTTGAGCTTGGTAGCGATGAACTATCATTTTGTCGGCGACGTGGTGGCCGGCAGCGCGCTGGGCGGAATCATTGCCGCGTATGCGGTGCATTTTGCCGGGCTGAGCACGAGCGTGAGACGGTCATAGCTATCGGCTGACAGAAGCCTAACGCGAAAAGGTTTCAACGCCCAACGTTCAACGTCAATGGCAATAAAAAAGACACAGCCTTGTATTTAAGCCGAAGATTCGTCTCCAGCCTCAAGCCGTTCGAAACCTACGGTTTCATTAATTGCTCGTAGATGAGTTGATATGGACCAGGTTGGAGACCGAGGTCGCCGCGAAATGGGCGATCAAGAGCGAAGATGATAAAAATGATCATGCCGATAAACATTGCTAGCAGGACGACTTGAATTTTTTGCACGAAGGCGTCCTCGACCTGGAAGAAAAATGTTGAGCTAAGGCTCACCAGAGCGCCGAAGACAATGACAAACCATAACGCGCCCGGTAATCCTGTAAGCACGGCATCGAGGCGCAGCCGCCGAGCTTCGATGAACTGAGCATAGGAGTGCAGCGTCTCGGCATGCAAAAGTTTCTGGCCTTCGGTGGTTGGCTCGAAGCGAACCAATTTCGCCTCGACATCGTCCACTTTTTCGACCCCTCCGCGTGGCACCTCGCCGCGATGCTGCAACGGCCACCCATCATTGATCACATATTCGACGTATTCGCGCAGCTCTTGTTGTAACTGCGAGCGGAGCGGCTCGGGGTACCCGCCCATCTGCCGGTAGAGAACACCTATGGCGGTGGCTTCTTTGGAGGTGGTCGCACCGGCATCGGTGTAGGTCTGCCACACGCTGACCGCGATCAAGGCTACAGCCAGTCCGTAGAAAACCATGACGGCCTGCATCATGGCACTGGTAAAGACGGACTCTTCCGGCCCGAGTTTCAACCGTGGAAGAATGTAGCGACTGAAGATGGCGAGTCCGCTGAGAGCGAAGCCGCATAGCAGGATCAAAATGGCCGCGCCAATGAGGGCAAGAGGTAGATCGAACAAAAAATCAAACATCGAAGTGCTATCGCTCGTTCTACAGCGTTAACGTGATAAGGAAACGCAAAAATCGAGGAGAAGCACAGCACCACGCGAAGACAAAGGCCGAACATCGAATCAAAGCTGAGGGAGCGGACAGGCTTCAACGTCCAACGCCCAACGTCCAACGCCCAACGCTCAATGAAAGAACTAAAGGCGGCGACTTTTTGCGTTTCCAATTACGGCGGTGTCGGTAATATCGCTCGTCAGGTTGTTTTATATGGACGAGCGAGAGCATGGTCATGAACATCATCGGCATCGTGCTCCGCACTGGCGTCGAGTGCACCATAGCTGGGTTTTTTGGGTCGCGGTTTTTCTGATGCTGCTTGCCATTATTACCTACGTCATGACTGGTGATCTTTTCTGGGCGCTCCACCGGCACTGAAAATTAACGACGACCTACGAGACAACGCACCACAGCGAGCACATGAAGAGCAACGGCGGGAAGGATGAAGGCAGGCGCCCGGTTCTTGCTTCTTAGACAATGGGAATGAAAAAGAACCTCGTGACCATCATTATCTGCACGCTCGTTACCAGGCTTGTTCTTGCTCAAGAAACACACACCCTCGACGTGCGAATCGGTGAGCGCGTGAAGTTATTGAAGCTCGGAGGGCCCAATGTCGAGCTCATCATTAACGGAGTCGATCAGTTCGACATCAACGTTACGGCCTTCGACTATGAAAACATGCGATTCGTTCGGACCAATGGCAGCTATGGTTACCAGCAGCCGGGAATAACGACTACGCAAATCAAGAAAGCCGATCGCGGTCACACTCGGATTTATCACCGGGGTGATTGCACTGTTTACTACGTCCCTGACATGGCCACCGGTATGAACCACGCCAAGATCGAAGTGAAAGTTGGCGGTTAAATATGCAAGGAGATAGTGGGTGTTGAAAACTGGAATGCGCCTCGTCCATCGGCGGTGGTGTTGCATGTGACAGGTCCCGCGATATCCTCGGCGAGGAAGGCGGTATTAACTAAAGGAGCGAGCATTATGGCAACGTACATCAGTTTGGTACAATTCCTGATAAGGGGATTCAGGCCGCCAGGCATACGACCGAAAGGTTGGCGGACTGGAGCGCAAAGGTGCAGTCGAGGGGTGTGACCATCAGGCAAATGTACTGGACGTTGGGACACTATGATCAGGTCTGCGTTTTCGAAGCGCCGGACGACGAAACGGCGGCTAGCGTGTTACTCGCGGCCGACATGCTGGGCAACATTCGGACGCAAACCATGCGTGCTTTTACCGCCAAAGAGATGGAGAGCATTTTAGGCAAAATGCCCTGACCGATTCAGCGGCCAGACGGAACAAGTCGAACGCAGAAGAAAAGAGTAGTGTAGGGGCGCACGACCCAACGCTGCACATTCCAGAGAGCAGAGAGGTCGGAAAATCCGGCTCAGATGAACAAACCTACACCAAGACTGTCTAGGCGTAGGTGAACTGGTGGAATCGGTACGCCGAGTTCGTCTACGGCATGTTGCGCATCGTCGTCGGACTGTTATTTGCCTGTCATGGCGGGACGAAAATCCTTGGTTTTCCACCGAGTCCGTATGGTCCGGCCCCCAATACGCTCGGAGTAGTCACTGGTTCGATTGAGTTAACCTGTGGAGTGCTGGTGGCGCTCGGCTTGTTTACGAGAGTCGCTTCCTTTTTTGCCAACGGCGAGGTGGCGGTCGCATATTTTTGGGTCTCCGCCAGTCGCGGTCTTTTCCCAATCAGCAATGGCGGCGAAATGGCCGTGGCGTATTGCTTCGCTTTCTTCTACATTTCCTTTCGGGGTGCCGGCTGGTGTAGCGTTGATTTTCTTCTTTTCGGGCCCGAGAGGGCAGAAAGCAGAAACCAGAAACGATAAGGAATTCAACCGATCGTCCCACGGTTACCATTCAGTCACGCCAATGCGTGATCGCGGTCAACCGATACTGCGGCTAGGAGCTCTAGGATGCGCTGCTGATTAGTTACGGGTCGCCTGCGGAGGCGGATCCGGATCAGGAGTCTCTTTTCTTTGTGCCATGGCGCAAACTTGCGCGGAACGGTCCCGGGAGTCGAGATGTTTCATATTCGGACTAGCCGAAGGTGGAGAAGTAATGATAGAAGCGTGGTTTCCGCCCAGATTAAAGCGCGCGTCGCCTGCTCGCGGCGCGCGCAACCTTTTTCGCCGATTCGGCACCGGCCCTGGCGAAAGCAATGAAGTAGTCAAATCATTTAATTGCGAGTCGGATTCGGCGCTTCCTATTACGCGTATGACAGAATGGGACGCGGCTGGGTACTCTCGCATTTCCTCCTTGCAGGCAGCAATGGCCCGCGAGGTCCTTGCTTTGCTCGAGCTGGATGGTTCGGAGCGGATCATCGATATCGGCTGTGGCGCGGGCAAAATCACCGCGGAAATCGCTTCTCGCGTGCCGAGCGGTTCGGTCGTGGGTGTCGATCCTTCTCACGACATGATCCGTTTCGCTCAGGATCATTTTGCCCGGGGAAATCTGCGATTTGAAGTGGCCGACGCTCGTCGGCTTCCCTTTCAGAATGAATTCGATCTCGCAGTTTCTTTTAACGCCCTGCATTGGATTCCCGATCAGGATGCTGCTCTGCGCAGCATACACTCCGCTTTGGTTGCGGGTGGCCGGACGCAGTTCCGTTTGGTGACAGCGGGTGCGCGCCAGAGCTTGGAAAGCGTCGTGGAAGAGACGCGAGCTTCGCCGGAATGGAAAATCTATTTCAATAACTTTCGGGATCCCTATTTGCGTCTGACGCCAGACGAATACGTCGCCCTCGCGGAGCGGAATGGGTTTCGTGTGCTGCGCCTGAACACCGAGGATCATTCATGGGATTTTGGCTCGCGAGCGGCCTTCGCCGCCTTTTCTGCTGTGGGCTTGGTGGCGTGGACGGATCGCATACCAGGGGCTAAACGACAGAAATTTGTGGATGATGTATTGGATCGCTACCAACTAGTCGCGCGTTCGCGTCCGGACGAAGCAAATACGTTCAAGTTTTATCAGACCGATATCGGGATGCAGAAGCGCGGATAAGCCGAACTCCTGGAGTGCGGGCGACACAGCCGCCTCTGGAGTATCTGTGGGCTAGTAGCCCAACGCTTTTTTCCTTTCCTGAGCAGTGGGCAATGCTTCTTTCTTGACGGTGATGGCGTCGCTTCCGGCGTCCTTTACCTGCTGGGCCTGGATAGCATTGAACTCAGTGTCCTTGGTGAATTCCGGCGGAAGATCTCCTTCTGCATAGATGGCGTGGACGGGGCAAACCTCGACGCAGGCCGTGCAATCAATGCATTCATCCGGGTGAATGATGAGCTGAGTCTCCAGCTCGTAGAAACAGGCGACGGGGCAAACCTCCACGCAGTCGGTGAATTTGCAGCCGTTACATTTCTCGGTGACAACGTGGGCCATAGAATTCTATTAAAGGGTTGAAAACGGAAAACGTAAATACCGGAAGTCGGAATGCAAAGGGCAAAAGAAGGGGAAGCGTTGAGAGGTTATACG
>JBKPQI010000102.1:0-7542 GCA_046733975.1 Verrucomicrobiota bacterium | reverse complement strand
CGCGCTCGTCATCGCCGCCACCTTTATCGATTTCGAGCATTTCATTATTCCGGATGAAATCACGATTGGAGGCACGATTGCAGGGATAATTGCCTCGCTGGCTGTTCCGCAGTTGATGAATACGGACCGGCACTTCATGGCGCTACTGATTTCGGCCGCTTCCGCAGCGCTCGGTTACGCGCTCCTTTGGCTCGTCCTGGAAGGCGGAAAAATTGTGTTTGGCAAGAAGCGCATCCGGCTCGACACACCCACTGCATTCACCTGGACTCGTCACGGCGATGATGCCGAGTTCATCGTTGGCGATGAGAAAACCTTATGGAGTGATTTCTTCGCCCGCGAGAAGGACCAGCTGTTGTTACATTGTTCGACTGCCAAAATCGCCGATCGCGAATTTACCGGGCGCGTTCTCCGCTTTCATTACAATCGCGTTCAGGCTGGCTCGGAAACCTTCGAGCTCGACCATCTCGATCACATAGCTGGAGTCGCTAACGAGATCGAGATTCCGCGCGAAGCGATGGGGCGCGGCGATTTGAAATTTCTTGCGTGCATCGGCGGGTTTCTAGGATGGCGCGCGGTCCTTTTCGCCATTTTCGCCGGCTCGCTTTATGGTTCTGCCGTCGGGCTCGTCACGCTTGTGCTCGGTAAACGCGTCTGGTCGCTCAAACTCCCCTTTGGACCGTATCTGGCTCTCGGCGCCATTACCTGGATGTTTTGCGGCGATTCAATCGTGCACTGGTACCAGACATTGCTCCGCCCTTAGCGAGAATTTTTTGTGTCATCGCGGAAAAGAACAGGCGGCAATCTCGTTGCACTTTTTGGTCCTCAAGAGCAAATCGCCACGGGCTACATCGTCTGCTCAGGCGTTTTTCCAAACCGTCGTATCGTCGGCGCAAGCGACTCCGTCTCTGGATAGGACGGGCGGAACTCCAGCTGCCGGAATGAATCGTGAATAAGGAGCACGACTCTGTCGCGAACGGCTGCCGATTCTTGCCGCAGTCCGGCCGCAAATCTATGGTCCCCCAGTGAGAAGAGGGTGCGAATAAGATGGTAGCACTGTGTTTCGAGTGCTTCACCGTCGAGCTGAGGATCAAGCGAGCGACTCAACACGCGATGTAGTGCAGCGCCGTCTCCAGCAATTGCGAGGTCAACATCCCGATCTGGTGGTTGGGATAGGCCACCAAACATTGCTTCCAAAGCGCGCTTCTCAGCCGGCTGCAACTTCGGCTGGCTACTCGTCTGGCAACCCGAAAGTAATGCTAGGGCACTGACGCAGATCAGGATAAACGCGTAGCGTAAGCTTGTGGATTTGGGCATGCCGACAACGCCTAACGAAATCTAGATCAAACGCATTAAATCCGGCTATTACATCGTCTTTCCAGGTCCCCAAAGCGCACGACCGGGTTTGGCCCCAGTGTGTTCACCGTCCTTCAAAACCTGGACGCCGTTGACGAAGACGTGTTTCACTCCCACGGAATATTGCTGGGGTTTCTCAAAAGTCGCGCGATCGTTAATTGTCGCCGGATCAAACACAACCACATCGGCAAACATTCCTTCCTGAAGCAAGCCTCGATGATCGAGGCCGAGATTTGTGGCCGGCAACGCGCTTAAGCGGCGCACTGCTTCCGGCAGCGTAAGGACTTTTTCATCACGCGCGTATTTCCCGAGCACGCGCGCGAAATTGCCGTAAGCCCGGGGATGCGGATTCGATTTTAGAAACAGGCCCTCGGGCGCCTGCGAAGCTTCGTCCGAGCCGAACGCAATCCACGGTTTGGCGAGTTCCTTCCGTACATTCTCTTCCGACATCACAAAATAGACCGCATCGATCCGCGACTCGTCTTCACTCAGTAAATCCATGATCGTCTCGATTGGATCTTTGCCGCGCATTTTTGCTACTTCGGCAAGCGACTTACCAGTCAGCGGCTTGAGTTTTTCGGATTTAAATCCAACGAGCAGAATTTTCTCCGGCGAACCGGCTGCGAGATATAAATTTTCCCAGGCATCGGAGTTGACGCGAACCTCCGCGGCGATCTTCGCCCGCATGTCTGGGTCGCGAAGACGTTTGAACAAAGCCGGGTAACCACCGTCTTCGGTCCATGGCGGGAGACAGGCATCGAGCCCTGTGCCGGCCGCGGTGTAGGTGTACATGTCGGCCGTAATTTTCAGTCCTTCTTTTTGCGCTGCTTCGATACGCGCCAGCAGTTGATCTTCCTTGGGCCAGTTTTTTTCGCCGGCAGCCTTAATGTGGTAAACCTCGGCCGCGATGCCGGCTTCGCGGCTGATTCGGATTAATTCATCGAGGGATTCGAGCAACCGATTTCCTTCACTCCGCATGTGCGAAATGTATTTGCCCTGGTATTTGGCAGCGACTTTGCACAACTCGATTAGCTCGTCGGTTTTCGCATAAAAAGCCGGAGGATAAATCAGTGATGAGCCGATCCCGAGCGCACCCGCTTCCATCTCCTTGCGCACCAGTTCGCGCATCTGGTCGAGCTGCTCGGCCGAGGGTTGTTTGTCTTCCAGCCCAATCACGTACTCACGAACGGTGGTCGCACCCAGAAATGAAGCGACATTGCAGGAGACACCGCGCTTTTCCAAGTACTGCAGATACTCCGCCAGAGTATTCCATTTGATATCGTATTTGATGTCTTTCTGTTCGCGCACATAACGCTCTTTCATCCGTTCGTTCAGCGGCCCCATCGAGTTGCCTTCGCCCATGATTTCGGTGGTCACCCCCTGGCGAATCTCGCTTTGAGAGCGTCCATCCTGAATGAGCGATTCCGTCGACCACGAGAGCATGTTGATGAAA
The DNA here is from genome assembly GCA_046733975.1 of Verrucomicrobiota bacterium. Lineage (GTDB taxonomy): Bacteria > Verrucomicrobiota > Verrucomicrobiia > Chthoniobacterales > UBA10450 > AV69. Next base: position 4,736 of record JBKPQI010000102.1, on the reverse strand, counting down.
CCAGGAGCGACGGCGAGACCGTGCGCATCAATCGTGTTCTTGGCCGTGGCCGTCGCGATATCCCCCACACCGGCAATGCGATCGCCGCGAATCGCGATATCTGTGATCCTGCCCTCCTTACCCGTACCGTCGTAAACGGTGCCGCCTTTTATAATAACGTCGAGCGGCGGATCGGCTGACGCGATCTGCCCGAAAGAGACGAGCATTGTAAAAATTAAGTAAGCGAGACAGTTTCGATGCATTCAGGTAAGTATCAGTGGGTTGTCGAAAAGTCGACGAAACAAAGTCCGCGCTCACCTCCCTGCGGCGAGTCCGTGCAGCGGCAAACACGCCGAGCCTCAACCCGAACCGGAGTAAATGGCCGGCCTACTGCGGCCCTCTCATCTCTGACGCCGGGATCTCACCTTGATAATCTTCAGGCACTCCCTTTTTCGTTTTGGCGTTGGTGTCGATCATTACCTCCGAGGTGTGACCGGAGAGACAACCGGAAAATGTAAACGCGCAAAGGATGGCAAGTCCAAAAAGTCGATTCATGTGAAGACGTCAACCTATTGGCAAATCAACTCGATTTCCAGTTCGTGATCGCAATTGATCGGCTGAATGACAGGCGACACTACAGCGCTTCGCGCTTAATTAAGAGCAACGCGAGTGCAATACTGTAGCGTCGGCTGTCTGCAGCCGGTTGGTGTGCACGCCTGTTGAAAACGGCTCCGCTGAAGCCAGCAAACCCAAAGCCCCTTCTTTGTTCCCCCACAAATCTGCTACTTTTCTGATTCCGTCAGCAAACGAAGAAGATCGTCCTTCCATAATGCCGCAATCGTATGGCTGCCATGACCGCGTGTTTTCTCGCTTAAGGGAATAATCAACGCGCGTCCGTGCGGAACCCGTTTGATCTCCCGCTCAAGAATTCCGAGCTCGGGTGGATTAATGAGATCATCGGCCGAATTGATCGCGAGAAGTGGCGCGCGAATTTTCTGCAAATCCGGTCCCGGATCGTAGTCGTGCGAGGCTTCCAGCGCGTACAGCACGTCATTGGCGTCATCCGTCTTCACGATATCGCCGACGAACTGATCAAGAACTTCATCTGTCTTTGCGAGATTAACCGCTTCCCTTTGTCGTAGAATTGGATTGCTGCTCATCAACCACAGCATCTCGGCCGCGGTCCGCAGACTCGGCGGTTGCCTCTTATACTCGCCGCCATTCCATGCTGGATCGTTGCGAATCGTATCGATAACAATGCGCCGCCACGCACGGTTACGTCCGGAAATTTGTGTGGGCAAACTGGCGAGCGGCAAAAGTGCGTCCATGAACTCGGGATGCGTTTCGCCCCAGAGCCAGGTGTGCATTCCGCCCATCGATGTGCCTATGATCAAACGCGCGTGATTCACCCCCAGGCCGTCGTTTAGTAATCGATACTGCGCTTCGACCATGTCGCGGTAGCCGTAGCGGGGGAACTTTGCGTGCAGGCCCTCACTCGGCTTGCTCGATTTTCCGTGACCGATTCCGTCGGGCAAAACGATAAAGAATTGCGTGGCATCGAGTGGCTGGCCGGGCCCGAACAACTCACCGGCAAATTCCGGGCGAATAAATTGCGCGCCGCTGCCGGTTGTTCCGTGCATGATCAAAACCGCGTTTGTGGCTTTTCCTTGCGCATCCTTCTCCGCCTTTCCCAGAGTGCGGTAATGAATCCGCAACGCCGGCAAGGTTTCGCCGCTGGTGAACTCGAAATCGCGAATGGAATAGTCGCTTTCGCTCGGCGTCGGATAATCGGCCGCGCGGACAATTGTCACAGCGACGAAAGGGAGTACAAAAAATGAGCGGATCATGGCGTTGATTAACATCTGGCGCGGCATCTTTCCAGCGACCCTGATTGAACCGGATTGCCAATCACAACGCGCGTTTATATGTCGCATATGCGACGTCTGAATGCTGCAATGTTCGCGTGCCGGTTTGCCACTGCATCGCGGCTCGTCTTCGGGACTTCGCGTCTGGTCCACTGCGTGTTATAACGATGACGTGGGCGAACCAGCCGCAAAGATCGATAAACCAGAGCCGCGTTGGCAGGCGCTACTGGCGCTGCTGGCGGTCGGTGGAATTTATGTTGCGCTACCACGCGCTCTCATCGCGGGACCGAAATGGGCGCTTCCGGTTGTGATCGTTGTGCTGGTCGCTCCAACAGTGGTATCTCATCGCACCGGCAAGCAGTCTTTGAATCGGGTCCTCGGCATCATCATCAGCAGTGTCATCACCCTCGCGCTAATCGCATCTGTCGCCTTGCTCGTTGCCGCCGTGCCCACACACAAGGAAGAACCGGTCGCGCTTTTAGGTTCAGGCGCTGCACTTTGGCTCACTAACGTGCTTGTTTTCGCTCTTTGGTACTGGCGCCTCGATGGCGGCGGACCCACGGCTCGTCGCGAACGTCACGAGTTCGGTAGCCACAGCTTTGTTTTTCCGCAGATGCAGATTGAGAAAATCGAGCGTGCCCGCTTTGAATGCCAGGGATGGCGACCTCACTTCATCGACTACCTTTTTATCGCGTTGACGATTAGTTCCACATTCGGTCCGACGGACGCGCCGTTGCTGGCGCGCTGGGCAAAGATTCTTACCATGGTGCAAATTGCAATCTCGTTGACAATTATGATCGTTTTGATTTCGCGAGCCGTTGGAGTGCTCTGAAATGGTGCAGCTGTAGCTACGGCGCTCTGTCGGCGTGTGCAAAACGAAGGCGCCCCGACAGAGCGGGGGGCTACAGCAGTCGACAGCCGGACGATTGTTTAGCTGCGCTTTCGCCGTTCCGCCTGGATTTGCTTGAGCAATTGGGTGTGAGTTTGTTCCAAATCCTGGGCAAATTTAACCGTTGCTTCCAGAGCTTCGGGATAAATCTCAAAACGTTTACGCAATTTTTTTGTCGTCGGATCATAGAAAAAGGAAATGTCCTGATCCAGATTTGGTACAATCAATTCGTCGCTCAATTTTTGATAGCGCTGCAGGCGGCTGAGTCCCCAACGAATGACCGATTCATCGCTACGCAAGGCGGCTAACGTGTTCAAATCCAGCAATTCGACCCCGCCGGATTGCAGCAGGGTGGCGAAATCCCCCGGATTGTAATCGGTGGTGAAAACGAACGGATGCAAGGGCGGCATTTCGCCGGCGTCGAGCGCACGCTGAAATTTTGCTGCCTCTTCTTCCTCCTTCGCGCGGCTGATTTTTCCACTCTCAATGCCCTCGCTTAGTGTTCGCTCAATCGAAGCGAGAATGCGGTCGCGCCGTTCCGCATCGTGGTGACGTTGCTGAAAGTCGTTCAACCAGAATGCCGCGTAGACGCCGATAAAAACCAGGACCAATTCCGCGGCCCACCGGCCCAGCCGCCGCCAGAAACTCATACGTCCGGTAACTTCTTCCACAGATCTAATCAGTTATCTGCAATGCAACTCGGCAAACGCAAGTTGTGGCCGGCGGCGTCGCCGCCGGTTGCCCTGGGTTAGCGACCAGGACTACCCGCCGCCAAATGATCCCAAGAATAGGAATTTCTCCTACCAATTTTTCGGGAAGCCGTCCGATAGTCCTAGAACCGTTACAGTTGCACACTTCCGCCATGAAAGTTCCCACGGTGTTTCATGTGGATCTCTCCGATCGATTAATGCTGCTACGCAAAATCGACCCTTTGCGAAAGTGGGTTTCGCTTGATGATCGACGGTTTTGCCGGTGCTGTCACAAATTCATTAGCGGGCGACAGATTGAAATCAAACCGGGTTACACTCACCGGGCGCGCCTGGCGTGCCCGACAAGCAATTGTTCGTCCACGGTAGAAGATTGGGTTTACCCCAATGAAATCGCTCAGCCGCCGGATAGTTGGGGACGACGGGTCATCCGAGTCGTTGATAAACAGGGCGAAACTTTCGTCGTTTGCGGGAGACAGCACACTTACTCTCGCCGGCGCCCGACTGAACGGATCGTACTCGGTTCAAACGCTGCCTGATGATTGCGCACCGCACATTGAAATCGGCGCCGGGGCAAACCTCCCAGCTTTATCGTTGTCCGGGGTGCGATGAGATGGTGGATGGTGGGCAATTGTCGGAGGTCCTGGTGCATCATCAACATGTTTTGGCTTCTTACCGCTTGACGGTCATGCAGCGACTCGACGCCGGCCGAACGAAGCATGCGCGCAAACGAGGCCGAAAAGGTGATCGGCGTTAGTCGTTTCACGCCCTCGGGTACTAAACCCGCACGGCATATTCGTCTGGCACAAACCCGCGCCCCGCACGCGCCGCATAGACCTGTGTGAACTCAGCGCCAAAGAGCAAAATCTGCGAGGAATAGTAGATCCAAAGTAAAAGGGTTATTAATGAGCTCGCAGCTCCATAGGCCGACGCTGCGCTACCGCTGCCAAGGTAAAGCCCGAGCGCCCATTTTCCGATTGCAAATAGTATTGTCGTCATGACTGCGCCGATCCAGACGTCGCGCCACTGGATTTTCACATCTGGCAAAAATTTGAAAATCGACGCAAACAAGAGAACGACGATGACGAAATCGAAGATCGAATAGGCGACGAGAGCAATGACGATACCGCCGGGGAGCATTGCCTGGATATAAGAGCTAAAACTTTTGAGCAGCCCTTCGATCAACAGAGAGACCAACAGCAAAAAACAGATGCCGGCTACCATGGCAAAGGAGAGGAAACGCGCGCGGATAAATGCGGCCATGCCAAGGCCGGGCTTCGCTTTGACGCCCCAGAT
>JBKPQI010000101.1:0-5620 GCA_046733975.1 Verrucomicrobiota bacterium | reverse complement strand
CGTCAGATGTGTATAAGAGACAGAGCATTATCAATGATCGCGTCGGTCTCCTCGCTCGTGGGATAGGCCCAGTGGGTATTGGCGTTGTGATGATAAAGATACTCGTTCATCGCCTCCACCACAGTGCGCGGCACCTGCGTCCCGCCCGGACCGTCGAAGTAGGCGACGAGATGACCGTTATGAATCCAGTCCAGCGCCGGAAAACACCGCCGTATCTCCTCAGTCGGCATGAGGACAGGGGCTGACGCCGAGCCGCGCTCTCTTTGCAGAACAACTGCCATGAACAACAGGTAGCCTTCGCCAAGGCTATTGCCAGTCGATCAACAGCTTTCGAATACCGACCGCCTCGATCATAGAACGTCCGCAATCTCCAGCTGAAGGTACCGCTGCGTTCTTCACGACAATGATTGGCACGGTATACCACGCCAATACATTTCTTGTTGCTCGACGATCGCGTGGAAGATTCGCGCGAGGTGAACGCATCCGCGGCTGATCTCACATGAAACAAATACGCGTCGAGGTGAACGACAGAATGCAGAAGGGCTACGTCTACTATCGCACGAAACTCGTGGGGTGTAGTTTCAACCCTCGCTTCAAACCGGAGCTGACACCAAAGCAGATGCTCGAACTGGGTATATTCGGCGGTAAATACATGACGGATTGCCCGAAGGAGTTTCCGGCGAGCTGGTTCAAAAATGCGAAACTGTCGCCGGATCGACATCGCGCATCGCTGAACTACTTCGGCGTGACCGCGTCGCAGACGCTGCCGCAGTGGCGCAGAAAAGGCTGGATTTACCACGAGGATCCGCGCGGCTGGTTTCAATGGTATTGCCGCTACTATTCCGGCCGCCGTTGTGTCGATGACCTGCGGCAGATTGCCAGATGGCATGCTGTACGACGCCATGTTGCGCAATTGAAAAAGCATTGCGCGCCCCGCGATCTGAACTGCCGCCGCCGGCAACGCCAGGCGCTGCTGCATTGGGCTTACGATTCGCGCGAAATCTAAGAATGCTTGCGCTCATGGGCCGGCCGAGCTGAGGTAGGCGAAGGATGCCATGATTGACGACCTCTGGTACAAGAATGCCGTTATCTACTGCTTGTCCGTCGGCACCTACATGGATGCAAACGGTGACGGGATTGGTGACTTCGAAGGATTGGTGCGCCGGCTGGATTACCTGCATGGGCTGGGCGTGACGGCCGTGTGGTTAATGCCTTTCCAGACTTCCCCCTGCCGCGATGATGGCTATGACGTGTCAGATTACTACAACGTCGATCCGCGATACGGCACGTTGGGTGATTTTGTCGAGTTCACGCATGCTGCGAAGCAGCGCGGCATTCGCGTCTTGATCGATCTGGTCGTCAACCACACCTCGAACGAGCACCCATGGTTTCAGCAGGCGCGCAAAGACCCGCGCTGCAAATATCGTGACTGGTACGTGTGGTCTAAAAAGAGACCGCCAGACGCGAACAAAGGTATGGTTTTTCCCGGTGTGCAGAAGACGACCTGGAGCTACGACAAGGAAGCTCGCGCTTACTACTTTCACCGGTTCTACGACTTCCAGCCGGACCTGAATACATCGCATCCCGAGGTCCAGGCAGAGATTCTCAAGATCATGGGTTTCTGGATTCAGCAGGGCGTCTCTGGTTTCCGCATGGACGCCGTGCCCTTTATCATCTCGACCAAAGGCGCGGAAGTGAAGAAGCCGAAGAAGCAGTGGGATATGTTGCGCTCCTTTCGCGAGTTCCTGCAGTGGCGCAAAGGCGATTGTATCATCCTCGCTGAAGCGAACGTACTGCCCAAAACCGACATGGATTACTTCGGAGAAGACGGCGAGCGCATGCACATGATGTTCAACTTCCAGGTGAACCAGAATCTTTTCTATGCCCTGGCGTCGTGCGACTCGCGACCGTTGGTGAAAGCGCTGGAGGCGACAAAGCCGCGGCCGGCGACCGCGCAATGGGGGATGTTCCTGCGCAATCACGATGAGCTGGACCTTGGTCGTCTCACTGAAAAACAACGTCAGAAAGTCTTCGCTCAGTTGGGTCCGGAGCCGCACATGCAGCTATACGAGCGAGGGATTCGACGGCGGCTCGCACCGATGCTGGGTGGCGATCAGCGGCGACTAGAGCTGGCCTACAGCTTAATGTTCACTCTGCCGGGTACGCCGGTAGTCCGCTACGGCGACGAGCTCGGCATGGGCGATAACCTGGAATTGCCGGAACGCAATTGCGCGCGGACGCCGATGCAATGGTCGGACGAGCCGTATGCAGGTTTTACCCAATCGGACAAGCCGATAAAACCCATAATCGATGAAGGCCCGTATGGGTATCACCGCATCAATGCCGCTGTCCAAAGACGACATCCTGAGTCGCTGCTGAACTGGACGGAACGCATCATTCGAATGCGCAAGGAGGTGCCGGAGATTGGATGGGGGGATTTTAGCGTCTTGAATGTGCGCGATCCGGAAGTGCTCGCCGTGCGATATGATTGGCGGAATAACTCCGTAGTCGTCCTTCATAATTTGCACCAGGAGCCGCGCGAGATCCTCTTTGATGTCGGTATCGGCGAGAAAGGCCGGCAACTCAGTAATCTCCTTGGCGACGAACACAGCAAAGCCGGGAAATCCGGTAAACACCGGATCGTTCTGGAGGGATATGGTTATCGCTGGTACCGCGTCGGCGGCCTAGGCTATCTTCTGCAAAGATCGGAAACTGACACCGCCTGATTTGCAGCCATGCGCGTCAATCGTGATCCATTGGCGCGTAGATCTAGCCGGAGGGTTTTGAATCGCACGCGAATTCAACGCCGGTCATCGGTGCGTGCCCTTTCATGCCGTGGTCGTGCCACCGGGTAACTCCGGCAGAGTGCCGCTTGTTACGAAAATGCTTTGCCGCTCGAGGATTCAGCGGCACCGGCTCTGCCGTTCACCGGCCGGCGCCAGAAAAACTCCGAGATCACTCAGCGCGGCGATGACCGACATCAGCGGGGTAAGCAGCGAACTTCCCGACATTTGGTCCGTTTGTAGCCCGCACCCGTAGAAAGTAACAACTGCGTTACTTTTGGGATATTGCGTCCGGCAATAGATTGTTGCAATTCCATAGCGTGATGTCGCTGAGGATCCTTAACAATTAATGCGATGAACATCTTTTCACTCCGCACGAGCGTAAGGGAGGTGACTGTCGCTTTGCTTCTGGCTGCGTCCCCGACGCTGGCAAGGGGCGCTACGGTCATGGTGACGGTCGGCTATAGCGGGTTCTCCTTTTCACCTTCATCGGTGACGATCCGCCCAGGCGATTCGGTGCGCTGGACCTTTAGTTCGGGCGGTCACAGCAGCACGTCGGGTACCCCGGGCCACCCAAGCGGGATCTGGGATTCTGGAATCCTTAACCAAGGAGCTACTTTTACTCACACGTTCAACACTGTCGGGTCCTTTCCGTATTACTGCACGGCGCATGGGTCATGCTGCAATATGGTTGGCTCAGTTACAGTGTCTTCTCCGACACCGACGCCTACGCCCACCCCGACACCCACTGCTGCCACAGCTGCGGCGGCAGTAGCTGACTTTAACGGCGACGGCCACCCGGACTGGGTGGTCCGTAACCCTGGTACGCGTCAAACCGCGATCTGGTATCTGAACAACAACGCCCTCATCCATGGTGGTCTGGCCCCAACTCTTGCCGCTGGTTGGGCGCTGAGAGGTGTGGCAGATTTCAATCGCGACAGCCATCCAGATTATGTCCTATTCGCGCCAAATACGTTACAAACAGCAATCTGGTATTTGTCCGGGGGAACATTGCTCTCAGGAGCTTTTGGGCCGCCGCTTCCCAGTGGCTGGCAGTTGGCGGCGACGGCGGACTTTAACGGCAACAGTAATCCGGATTATGTCCTGTACAACGCGAGCACGCGTCAAACCGCGATCTGGTATCTGAACAACACGGCTTTCGTCAGCGGTGGGATGGGCCCGACCCTTCCCACGGGCTGGAGTCTCGTAGGCTTAGCGGATTTTGATCGTGATGGCCATACCGACTACGCCTTGTTCAATCCCGTCACGCGCCAAACAGCGATTTGGTATTTGTCCGGGGGAACATTGCTCTCAGGAGGTTTTGGGCCGCCGCTTCCCAGTGGCTGGCAGTTGGTGGCGGTGGCGGACTTTGATGGCAATAGTCATCCAGACTATCTCCTGTACAACGCCAGCACGCGTCAAACGGCGATCTGGTATCTGAACAATAAAGTTTTCGTTAGCGGCAGCTTGGGGCCGACTCTTCCCACTGGCTGGAGTTTGGTGGCGCAGTGAGCAAGTCGGTTACGGTTCGCGGCCTTGAGACAGCGCCATAGCTTCTCGCAGTGCAGTAGACGGTCGTATTTTTTCGACCCACTTGGATGCCGGATTGTTCTCGCGTGAAACTGCTCGTAATTCTCACGGCCTCGCTTGGTTCAGCGCTGGTCGTCGTGACCGGGGAACAATCGGAATCGAAGTGGGCCGCTCCTGCAGCGGAGGCACGAAAGAAAAATCCCATTGCGGTCAACCAATCGTCACTCGCCGCTGGACAAAAAATTTATCAGAAACGCTGCGTAGCCTGTCACGGAAAAACAGGAAACGGCGATGGACCGGATGCGGCTGATCTGGGCATTCATCCGGCCAAACTCTCCGACCCGCTGCTACGAGAAGAAACAGATGGCGAGCTGTTCTGGAAAATCACCGTTGGCAAAAAACCGATGCCAAATTATGACGCACGGCTTTCACCCACCGACCGGTGGAATGTGATTAACTATCTTCGATCACTCGCGAGGAGGTAACCCCAAAGTGAAAATCCATGGTTGTTATTTGGCGATTATTGAAACCGCTCTCCTAATAATCGCGTTTCCGGTAGCTCGTGGCCAGAGCGCGACAGAAGACGCATATGTCACAAGAAAAGAATACGAAGAGCTGAAACGTCAGCTGCTGGCGATGAAGAGAGAACTGGACGCGATTAAGAAAGAAAAGGGAACCGCTCTCGGGCAAGAGACCACGCAAACCCAAGCCGCCGCCCACACGCACACCGAGCTTACATCTCAGGTTGCCGCGCCAGTCGTCGAATCGGAAGGAGGATTGCTCGGGAGCACTAAATTCTTACTCGCCGGGTGGGCCCAGGGTATGTTTGAGGCCCGGGATGGCAACGTTTCTACGTTTTCAGCCTCTTTCAATCCAATCTTCCTTTGGGAATTGACTCCGAAACTTCTATTCGAGAGCCGGCTCGAGATAGAGCCCAGCGGCGGTGGCACGAATGTGAACCTTGTCTACTCCCAGCTCTCGTATTTTGTTAACGATTACATAACCCTCGGCGTCGGAGAATTTTTCAGTCCCAGTAATGTCTTTGTCGAGCGGTTTGAGCCGCAATGGATCAACAAACTGCCTGACCGCCCCCTTGCTGTCTACCATGGCATTCTGCCAAACATATCCATTGGAGCCCAGGTGCGTGGCGGATTTCCGATCGGACCGGCCCGCGCAGACTACGCCTTCTATATTTCCAACGGTCCGACTCTCAATACCTTCAATCCCCAGACCGCCGGTACGCTCGATTTTAACAGCTACACAGATAACAACGACGACAAGGCAGTGGGCGGGAGAATGGGTTTCCT
>JBKPQI010000100.1:0-15155 GCA_046733975.1 Verrucomicrobiota bacterium | reverse complement strand
AGATCGCGAAATATTACGAAAGCGCCAAGGAAACGCTGAAAAGCGAGGAAAAGCGCAAAGTTCAGTTCGTCGCAATTACATTGTCGGACGCTGAGAAAAAGCTAACGGGAAAAGAACGGGTCGATGCGCTGCAAAAACTGTCGGACAAGGCAAACGATGTGGTGCAGGCGCTGGCGGAGAAGGGCGCGGATTTTGCCGCGGTGGCGAGCAAGTTCCAGTTGCCGGTAAAGACGACGGGCGAATTCACGCAAGCGGCGCCTGATCCGCAATTGAAACAGGATCCACAACTGAGCCAGAGTGCGTTCCAGCTCACCAATGAGGAACCGACCAGTGAACCAATTCAGGTGCCGGATGGCTTTTACATTCTGCACCTTGCTGCGATCACTCCGGCGAAATCGCTGACACTGGAGGAAGCGAAGCCCAAGATTGTCGAGTCGCTGAAAGCCAGAAAAGAACGCGAATCCATTACTATCCGTGCCGCTAACGTCGGGCATGATTTGGATGAAGCGTTAAAGGGGGGCGACACTATCGCAAAGGCGGCGGAAAAATTGAAGATCAAGCTGGAAAAGGTGCCACCGTTTACGCTGTCCGATGAGCTTGAGGCGAAGGCTTCTCCCGCGCCCGATCAAAGTCCCGAGCTTCCCCGCATCAAGAGAGCGGTTGCCGATTTGCATGCGAATGAAGTAAGCGATCCGCTCCCGACAGCCGATGGCGCGGTGCTTGCGGTGGTGGAGAAGCGTGATCCGCCGGATCCGAAACAGGCGTCGGCGAATCAAGCCTCACTCGATGAACGCATCCTGAAAGGAAAACGAGAAATGATTTTCTCCGAATGGTTGCGGGAACGCCGGCAGGCCGCGGGAATTCAGCCGGTGGCTCCGAGTTAACTTTGTAGAAGTGAGAAGTTGTGCAGCAATCATTGCAGGGCAGGCGCTCCGCCCTCCAATTCTTGCTTGCGGCAAGCGATGCGCTTGCCCTACGATTGATCCTGCGAACCTTAAATGCTTTCGGGGCTGGCACAAACGCTCAACAAGTTGAGATGGAATCGCGCGACGAACTATTCGACGATGGGAATGGTGACCTCGCCATCGGTGAATTGGAGAGCGCAGTCGAGAAATACCGGCGCTGTGTTGAGCTGGATGCGGAGTTTTTCGATGGCTGGCACGCGCTTGGAATGGCGCTGATGAAAATCGGCCGCTTTCCTGAAGCAATAGAAGCGGGCAAACGCGCGACGGAATTGCGCCCGAACGATCAGATCGCCTGGACCAGCCTGTCTCTTTTCTATAATCGTAACGGCAACATCAAGGAAGCAGAAGCGGCCGGAACGAAGGCGAAGATTCTGTCGTGGGGCGGGAAGTTGGCATCTTAAGCGTCATCCCGAGCGCAAGTCGAGGGATCCCGTGATGTTACCTTGAAGATTTCACCGCGGGATCTTTCGGCTTATGCTCGGGATGACGGCAAGGCGCTGGCAAATGCCCCCGGCCGCGTCGAGCTTCTCGGCAACCATACTGATTACAACGACGGCGTAGTGCTTGGCGCCGCCATCGACCGCGGGATCAACGTAACCGGGCGGCATCGCAGTGATCGGATGATTGAAATTCGTTCACATCACTTCGGGAAAGTTGAGATTCCCCTCGCTGAACTGCGTCCGCTCAGTGAGAACCGCTGGGCAAATTATGCACTCGGCGTCGTTCGTGAGTTAATCGATTTAAGGGTGCCGATTAATGGGTTTCGCGCCGAAGTCACCGGTGATCTGCCCGGCGGGGCGGGATTATCGAGCTCGGCAGCATTCGAGCTCGCGACGGCTTTATTTCTCCTCAAGTTGTTTCCTTTCGAGCTGCCACCCCTAGAAATCGCGAAAGCATGTCAGCGCGCCGAGCATCGCTACGTCGGTGTGCAATGCGGTTTGCTCGACCAGGTAATCTCGCTTTTTGGCCGGGCCGACCACGCCGTTTTTTTTGATTGCCGTAGCGAAGAGATTCGCACACTCCCCTTTCCGTCGGCCGTTGCACTGATCATCGCCGAATCCGGAAGAAAGCGCGCGCTGGCGAGCGGCGAATACAATCTGCGCAGAGAACAAACGGCTGCAGCGGCTCGTGCGCTTGGAGTGCCTGCTTTGCGCGATGTTAGTTCGGCTGATCTTGCCCGTCGGACCGATTTACCCGAAGTGGTTCGTCGCCGGGCCGCACATGTGGTGGGAGAGAACGAACGCGTCTTGCGCGCGGTAAAGTTCCTCGAAGCCGGCGATGCCATGGGATTTGGCAAGCTGATGAATGAATCGCACGAAAGTTCGCAGAAGAACTTCGAAAACAGCACACCTGAGCTCGATCTTCTGGTGTCCATGGCTCAACAGCTGCCCGGTGTCCTGGGCGCACGGCTAACCGGAGCCGGCTTCGGCGGCGCGACCGTGACTTTATGCGAGCGTGAGCAGGCGGAGAAAACCGCAATCGAATTGGCCGAACGCTATGCAGCGCAAAGTGGAATCACACCGCGTGTGTTTGTGTGCCGGATCGCGGATGGAGCAGCGGTGAAATTGTAGGGCGGGCATGTTGCCCGCGGTGCGAATGAATGGCGACCAGGAATGGTCGCGCTACAATCGTTCAGTTGCGGTCTTTCAATCCATGCGCGCCAGATTCTTCGGCGCAATGCACACAGCAATAGATCTGGCCGCCGGCTTCGACGCCGTGGCCGACGACCTTGCAATTACAATGAGGGCAGGTCGGAGCGAGCATATGAATCGCACACTCGAAGCTGTCAAACGTTCGAGTCTTTCCCGCCGACGTAATTTGAAATGATTTATCGTAGTCATTGCCGCAGACATCGCACTTCGCCATAACGTTCTCCTTTGTTGATGTTAACTCAGTTTCGCGCGCGCGCGCGGAAACGGTCGCGTAGACGGACTCGGTGTCGGGTGAGGCAGGGGCCGTTCACCGAACCGCCCGCGGACACCAAAGCGAGGCCGGCGATTGAGGTCAATCGGCCCCCTACCAGATGTTCACCTTCTTGTCGGCGGGGCGCACCATGGGGGAGCCGTCCGGAATGTCGAAAGCCTTTTGGAATTCGACCAGATTCGAGAGTGGGCCATTGACGCGGTAGCGCGCGGGCGAATGCGGATTGGTGTTCACCTGCAACTTCAGATCTTCGTCACGCTGAACCGACCGCCAGATCTGCGCGAAACCGAGAAAGAACCGTTGCTCCGGCGTAAAACCGTCGATCTTCTGCTCTCGCGCGCCCGGATTCTTATCGAGTGCCTTTTGCAATGCGGCATACGCAACTTTTACTCCGCCAAGATCGCCGATGTTCTCGCCCTGAGTCAGCTCGCCGTTAACGTGCAGGCCAGGCAGCGGTTCGTATTCAGAGTACTGATTCACGATCGCTTGCCGGCGCTTGTCGTACGCCTCGGCCGATTCCTTCGACCACCAATCCCGCAAATTTCCGACCGCATCGTACTGTCGTCCTTGATCGTCGAAACCGTGCGTCATTTCGTGTCCAATCACCGCGCCGATACCACCATAATTAATCGCGTCGTCCGCCGCCGGGTTGAAGAAAGGCGGCTGTAATATGCCCGCCGGGAAAACGATCTCATTGTTCACCGGATTGTAATACGCGTTGACCGTCGGAGGAGTCATGCCCCACTCGGTCCGGTCGGTCGGCTTGTTGATCTTTTTCAGGTCGCGATTGAATTCGAAATTCTCTGCTCGCAATGTGTTCAGCACGTACGGGCCTCGATCGATCTTGAGCTGCGAATAGTCGCGCCATTTATCGGGGTATCCGATTTTTACGGTAAAGGCGGCGAGTTTCTTGAGCGCTTCCTGTTTGGTCGGCTCGTCCATCCACTCCAGTGTTTTGATCCGGTCGCTTAACGCTTCCTTCAAGTTATTGATCAACTCGAGCACGCGTGCTTTTGATTCCGGCGGGAAATAATCGGCGACATAAAGTTTTCCGAGTGCTTCGCCAATTTCCGCGTCCTCGGCGGTGACAACACGTTTCCAGCGTGGCTTGATTGCCTTGGTGCCCCGCAACGTCGTCTCTTTGAAGTTGAAATCTTCATTAACGAAATCCTTGGAAAGCTCGCTCGCGGCTGCGTTGATCAGGTGCCAGCGCAAATAGGTCTTCCAGTCGTCAAGCGAACTCGACTTAAACACGTCGTTGGCAGCTTTGAAGAAATCCGGCTGATGGACGTTGATGTCGCCCGGCTCCTCCAGTTTGATTTCCTTGAAGTATTCGGCCCAGTCCCAATCAGGCGTGAGTTTCTGCAGATCAGCCTGCGGGACTTTGTTGTAATTTTTCTGCGGATCGCGCAACTCGACGCGCGTCCGTGACGCTTCCGCGAGTTTCGTTTCGAGTGCCATGATTTTTTTGGCGTCGTCGTCGGCTTTTCCTGCCGGCTCGCCTGACAGCGTCAGCATTTTGGTCATGTGCGCGATGTACTTCTCGCGCTTTTCCTTCATGTCGGCGTCGGGCTTTATATAGTAATCGCGATCCGGCATACCCAATCCGCCCTGCACCGCGTTCGCGATCGTCATCTGGCTATTCTTATCGTCGATCCCGGAACCGAAACCGAAGAGGACGTTGACGCCCATGGAATGGAGATGCGCGATCTCTTTGAGCAGATCCTTTCGGTCCTTGATGCTGTCGATCCTGGCCAGCTCATCATGCAACGGCTTCGCTCGCATCTGTTCGATCGTTTTCTCGTCCATTCCGCTGGCGTAGTAGTCGCCGACCTTCTGCACATCGGGGGAAATGGTACCAGTTGTCGCGCTGGGGCTGGCACTTGTCTTTGCTGCCTTCTCCGCAATCTCGTGGAGTGCGTCGTTATTCTTTTCGATCAACTGGTTGAAACTTCCCCAGCGCGAGTATTCCGGTGGTATTTGGGTGCGTTTGATCCAATCGCCGTTGGCATACATGAAAAAATCGTCCCCCGGCTGCACCGAGGTATCCATGTTTGCGACATCGAATGGCGGCGCGTTTTTCTGGTCGGACGCTGGAGTGGCAGTGGTTGCGTTCGCTGTCGCTCCTGCTGCCGGAACCGGAGGAACGGCTCCGCTGTTCGGTTTGTCTGATTTTTTTAAATCGGGCGGCGGTGTGTTGCCGAGGGGAGGAGATTTTTGCGGTTCCGTTTGCGCGAGAACGCCAGCAGCAGTGAACAGGCTCAAAAGAAGGATCTTTCGCATGCAACAACGAAGGCGAGAACGCCGGTGTTGTCCAACGCTGAGCGGAGGTTGGGCTCGGTTACTCGTCATCCCGAGCGTCAGTCGAGGGATCCCGTCGCGTTAGTTTTAACGTGTCGTCGCGGGATGACGGCGTCATAGGCCCGGCAACCGCGCGAAGGGAGCCGAGAATGCGATTCTTACTAAGACGCGATACCTCGCCCCGGAGATTGTCCCCCTGACGGATGCCTAAAATTGAGTATGTTATGGTTAAACGATCGGCCGACAGCATGATCCATTCACGCCCGCGGTGGCATTCATCCTGCACCTCAGCTGGACCAATGAACCTGCGACGCCTTACTATATACGTCATCTGCGCCCTCTTTTGCGGCGGCCGGTTGATTGGCGCTGTGGACTGGCAGGTCGTCAAGGTCAACGGTCGCGATTTTCTTACCATCGATAACATCGCCAGATTCTATGGCTTCCGAAACCCGGTAACTGACGGGAAGAGTATCAAGCTCACGAGCGACACAAACGAATTGGAATTTCATCTCGACAGCCGCGAGATGCTGGTCAATGGCGTGCGCAATTGGCTGAGCTTTCCGGTGTCCGTTCACGACGGGAAAGTTCTGGTTTCGCGCATCGACCTCGCAAAAACACTGGAGCCCCAGTTGCGTCCGAACATGATCAAAAATCTCGGCCGCGTGCAAACGATTGTCCTCGATCCGGGGCACGGTGGCTTCGATAAGGGCGCAATCAGCGGATACGGCTATGAAAAGGATTACGCACTCGATGTGGCGCGCCTGCTCCGGCCGATGCTTCAAGCCAGGGGGTTTCGTGTAATTATGACGCGCGAGAGCGATGTTTTCGTGCCGTTAGAAGTGCGCGCACAAATTGCGAATGCTACCCACGATTCAGTTTTCGTTAGCCTCCACTTTAACGCTACCGATCACGATCCAGTGGCGACGGGTTTCGAGATTTATTCTCTTACTCCGCGAGGCGCGCCTTCTACTTATGAGGATTGGCTCACCCAGATGTCGATCAACATTCAAAATGGTACCGACGCGGATGCTGCCAGTGTCGAACTTTCCAGTTGCGTTTATCACTCGCTTATCGGGCACATCGGCGAATTTGATCGTGGAATGAAACGAGCTCGTTTCGCCGTCCTGCGGTTAACGAAAATTCCCGCAGTCCTGGTGGAGGGCGGCTTTTTGACTGAGCGCGGCGAGAGCCGTTTGATTGCAAAACCGGAGTGGCGAAAGAGATTAGCCGACGCCATCTGCACTGGGATCGACGGTTTTCGAACCCTTGCTGAAAGTAAACAGCGTCCGCTGGTTGTGACTGATTATCGTCGACAAAAAACTGCCGAATCGGCAGGCGCCGCTGAGTCGGAGCCGAACCAACCAAGCCAGCCAATTCTGTCGCTCGATATGTTGTATTCGGAAGCGCCGCGAGAAGAGTTCGTCCCGATTCAAACTCCCACTCCCTCGCCGATCGGCACTGCGCCTGCGGAGCCCTGATTTGTGTTTCAGTAGCGCACGCGTCTCGCGTGTTGGCAAACCAAGACTTGGATCTGCGCCTCACGAAAGATCGTTTGGCGTGACGCTGAAACCAGCACGCGAGACGCGTTCGCTACCCGGCAGCGTACGCTCGCCCGCGAAATCTTGGGGTTTGACACCAGCGCGGCCACCCCATCAAACTAGCGCGCATCAAATACTAACCGAAGGAAGGTCTATGAAAAAACAAATCACTTATTTAATTGCGATGGTTTTCGCGGTCAGCGTCGTTTCCGCGGCCACACCGGACAAAGACGCGATCATGGCAAAGGTAAAAGCAGCCTGGCAGGCGTATAAGGATAAGAAGTCCGACGAATTCAAGAAGCTCGTCGACAAGGATCTCCGCTGTATTTATCCCGACGGCATATTGAAGATGCAAAACGAGGTCGATAACATGAGCAAATGGGACATCAAATCGTTTACCATTAGCGATTTTGATTCCTTCACGGACGAACCAGATGTGATTGTCGCGACCTACAAAGTTGCAATCGAGGGCACGTTCGATGGCAAAGACGTGTCGGGCACTTACAATGCGGGCGACGTCTGGAAGAAAGAGAAGGGCACGTGGATGGCAATTTTCCACACCGGTATAAAGGCGGAGACGGCAGGCGGCGCAGCGATGCCCACCGCCAGTCCGTGAATCGTTAGAGAAGAACCGCGGCTGCTCCGCGCGGGCGACATGCCCGACTCTACACCTGTAGCGGCGGTCTATGACCGCCGACTGCAAGCGACCTCACAGTTGCTGAAACTTAAATCCGCTATGCTCGAGTAGCGCGAGGAGACCGTTTGGCCCTAACATATGGTTGCAACCCACCACGATCGATGTCGCCTTTCCGCTGTTAAATTCGGCTTTAATCTGCGGAATCCATCGGATGTTTCGCTCGTCCAGTAGTCTGACGTATGCCCCGGGATTCAAGTTGGCCCAGCGCGCCAGTTCCTCTCGCACACCGGTAATGTCTCCTTTTTTCCACGCGCTGAGCAGGTGCTCGCTCCACTCCTTTCTCTTGTCACGATGCACGACGGCGTCGAGTAACAGCACTTCCGACTCCAGATCACCCATTCCGCCCAGCACTGCGATGTGTTCATCAATCGTCTCGAGCCCGGCGAGTTCTGCGTGCTTTCGTCTTCCCTCAAAAGCAAGGTAATTGTCGACCCCAAACTTGGAGAAGACATCATCGTAGCCAGGTATGGTATAAAAAATACTTGCGATTGCCCATGGTCGAAGCTGCTCGATTCCATGCGGAACGTACAGGTGACCCATATGGAATCCTTTCCCCATCCAATTTGTCTTCCTGAAGTTCACATCAATAATTTGCCACGTTTTCGGATGAACATGATGCTCGAGATAGTCACCATCCGGGTAAGTCGCCGCGCGCACGAATTTTGTGTAATACTCGCCTGGCGGATCCGGCTTCATTTCGAAGACGAAGCGGTTGCAATCGTGCAGCGCCTGTTCGTATCCGGCAGGGAGAGGATAATCATGCGCGCGTAGTGCGTGCAGCGTGCCGACGAGATAGCAAGGCGCCGATGTGTTAGTCACGCGCCAGACAAAACATGATCCCGCATTTGTTGTTAGCGGGATCGCGTTGAAGGCGACGGCCAGAGCGAGAGTGGCGGTGAAACGTGGGTAGAGGGTAGTATTCATGCGGGGATGCCAACGCGGCTTTTGCGGATGCAGTGGAGGTAACGGGTTGATCTCAAGGGATATGACAACGCTCACTTTGCCACATTGACTTGAGGCATGGGAAGCTTATTCTGAATCTGTAATTAGGAAGAGCGGGGGAGCCGCCTGGCTGAGAGTCCAGCTATTCGGAAGGTAGTTGGAGACCCCTTGAACCTGATGCGGGTAATGCCGCCGAAGGGACGCCGGTTTCTCAGCCATCTGGCTTGTTCGCACGATTATGAACCGCGCATGACGCAGCTTACACGGATGTTTCTCAACTAATGATCAAGCCGAAGAATCCGATCGTCGCCGAAGCCCGCAGTGCGCCTCGCACCGCTGCTGCAGCGGGGGGCGCTGACCCCGGTTCCGAAAATGGATCGCCCACAGCTGTTGCTCGGACTGCTGACGCCCGTTCCGAGGGGCAATCCAGCACGACAGCGGTCAGCGACGGCGACTACAATTTTCCGAACAGCCGCCGCGTTTACGCCTTAGGGAAAATTCATCCGGACATCCAGGTCCCATTCCGCGAGATCTCGTTAGCGCAGACAAAAACGATGTCGGGGGAGATCGAAGTCAATGAGTCAGTACGTGTTTACGATACCAGCGGACCTTGGGGCGACGCGAGCGTGACGCTCGACCCGGTTGAAGGGCTTCCGCCCTTGAGAAGAGATTGGATATTTGGACGCGGAGATGTGGAGGAATATGAGGGGCGGACTGTTCAGCCGATCGATGATGGATTCCTGTCGGAGAAGCACGCGGCTATCGCCGCCCAACGTGCAACGCCCAACGTCCAACGCCCAACGCCCAATGGTAACCATGGTGTCCTAACTTCTAACTCCGATCTTCGATCTTCCATCTTCGCTGCGAGACGACCTTTGCGCGCGAAGCCCGGTAACTGTGTCACGCAACTCGCTTACGCGCGTCAGGGTATGATCACCCCGGAAATGGAGTTCATCGCCATTCGTGAAAACGTGGGACGTGCTGTAGCGGCGGTCTACGACCGCCCGGACCGCGAGAATCGGCGCTCACAGAGCGCCGCTACAGCAGGGGTCGCGCGCAATTCGCTCGCCTTCGCGCATGTCGGTCAATCGTTCGGCGCCACCATTCCGCGCGAAATCACGCCTGAGTTTGTCCGAAGCGAAGTCGCGCGCGGGCGAGCGATCATTCCGGCCAACATCAATCATCCGGAGTCTGAGCCGATGATCATCGGTCGCAATTTCCTGGTGAAGATCAACGCCAACATCGGCAACAGCGCTGTTGCGTCATCGATCGAGGAAGAAGTCGAGAAGATGCGTTGGGCGACGAAATGGGGCGCCGATACCGTGATGGACCTTTCTACCGGTAAAAACATTCATGCCACGCGGGAATGGATCATTCGCAACAGTCCTGTGCCCATTGGGACGGTGCCGATCTATCAGGCGCTCGAAAAAGTTGGGGGGCGCGCCGAGGAACTAACCTGGGAAATTTACCGGGACACCCTTATCGAACAGGCAGAGCAAGGGGTCGATTACTTTACTGTCCACGCAGGCGTATTATTAAGGTACGTTCCGCTTACCGCCCGGCGCGCCACCGGCATCGTCTCGCGTGGCGGGTCGATCATGGCCAAATGGTGTCTCGCCCATCACCAGGAAAGTTTTCTCTACACTCATTGGGACGAAATCTGCGAGATCATGGCTGCGTACGATGTCAGCTTTTCCATCGGCGACGGGCTGCGACCCGGGAGTATTGCTGATGCCAATGACGAGGCTCAGTTCGCCGAGTTGTACACCCAGGGCGAACTCACGAAGCGCGCCTGGGCGCAACATGTTCAAGTGATGAATGAAGGTCCGGGCCACATCCCGATGCACCTGATCAAGGAGAACATGGAGAAACAACTTGAATGGTGCGACGAAGCGCCGTTCTACACTCTCGGTCCGCTCACTACGGATATCGCGCCCGGTTACGATCACATCACCAGCGCAATCGGCGCTGCCATGATCGGCTGGTACGGTTGCTCCATGCTCTGTTACGTGACGCCGAAAGAGCATTTGGGATTACCAAATAAAAAAGATGTTAAAGACGGAGTCATTGCTTACAAAATCGCGGCGCACGCAGCTGATCTGGCGAAGGGGCATCCGGGAGCTCAGTATCGGGACAATGCGATCTCCAAGGCGAGGTTCGAGTTTAGATGGCAAGACCAATTCAATTTGTCCTTAGATCCCGAGACCGCGCGCGAGTTCCACGACGAAACCTTGCCGGCGGAAGGGGCCAAGACGGCGCACTTCTGTTCAATGTGCGGTCCACATTTCTGTTCCATGCGCATCACTGAAGATGTCCGTAAGTACGCCGCTGAACACGGCCTTACAGATGCGGAAGCAATCGAATCAGGAATGCAGCAAAAGGGTAAGGAATTTGTGGAAAAAGGCGCCAAGCTCTACGCGAAGACGTAACTGTAGCCGCCTCGTTTGGTCCAGGCGTTTTCTCGTAGCGGCGACCGTGCCGGCCGGAATCCGATGCTGCGTCCCGGCTCTTTTTCGGATCTCAGAGCCTGCGAGCGATAAAGCACATTGCCGTCACAGTTTCCGGGCGTAGGATTGTGACCTACAGTTTTGGCGGGGACGATATTTTTCGGACCTGACACACCATTCTAACTCACTATGAAACCATCCATTTTCTTTCTCATCGGCGTTTGCACGGTCGCTCTCACTTTTGCTCGTGCCGACGAAACGTGTTCCTCGCCTTATCTGGCACGGATCGATGGAGAAGAAGAATTCGTCTATGTCTGGACGCTGGGAGTGGAAGGTTTGGGAGACGGTTCGGACAAATTGGTCACAGTCGATGTAAAGCCGGGCTCGCCCAACTACGGCAAGGTTATCGACAGCGTTTCGGTCGGCGGACGCAACGAAGCGCATCATGAAGGATTCACCGACGACCGGCGCCAAATCTGGGCCGCCGGCCTCGATTCCAGTCGCGTGTTCATCTTCGACGTGCACACCGACCCGGCGAAACCGAAATTGGTGAAGACGATCGACAATTTTGCGGAAACGACTGGTGGCGCGGTCGGTCCACATGGCGCGTATCCACTGCCGGGGCGCGTTTTGATCCCGTGTTTGTCGAATGCGAAAGACAAAGATGGCCGAACTGCGCTGGTCGAATACAGCAACGACGGTAATTACATCGCCACTTACTGGCTGCCGACAAAGGAGGATGCTCGTGGCGCCGCCAACGCCGATATCGCTGATGGCTACGGCTACGATGCGCGGGTCTTGCCGCGGAAAAATGTGATGCTCACTTCATCGTTCACGGGTTTAAAGAATTACATGCGGGAGTTCGGCAAATTGACCGCCGATGCCGAGGCAATGAAGCACTTTGGTTCCACCATGGTGATGTGGGATTTTCACACGCGTCAGCCAAAGAAAATTTTCCAAGTGCCGGGCGCGCCGCTGGAAATCCGCTGGGCTTGGGGTGATAACCACAACTACGCTTTCACCGCGACTGCGCTGACGTCGAAACTTTGGCTCGTTTCTTTGGATGATGCCGGTGAATGGCAGGCGAAGGAGATCGGGCCCGTTGGCGAAGCGAAAGGCGGCGTGCTGCCGGTCGATATCAGCCTGAGTGCTGATGACAGGACGCTGTTCGTGGACAGTTTCGGCGACGGCAAGTGCCGGGTGTTCGATGTTTCAGATCCGCAGAAGCCGAGGCAGATTTATGAGAAGCAGATCGGCAAACAGGTGAACATGGTATCGCAAAGCTGGGACGGCAAACGGATCTATTTCACCAGCTCGCTCCTGGCCAATTGGGACAAGCAAGGCGGCGACAATGAGCAATTCTTGCGTGCCTACACATGGGACAGCAAAGAACTAAAACCGCAATTCGATCTGGATTTCACAGCGCTGAAACTCGGCCGACCGCATCACATGTTGTTTGGGGCGAGAAAGCTTGGACCAAATCGGGTCGTGGCTAGCAAGTAGTCGGTCGGGCAATGTTAAGAACGGTTGCGGTCGCGGTTGGTTTAGCCCTGTCGAACGCAGGCTCATCAGCGTCCGAACTTCTTTCGCGCGACGCAGATCACGATTATGATGCACCTGCACCGGGCAGTTATCATTTGCCGGTTGTGAAAGTCGCGCCCGACGGCGCGGTGCTCGACTCGAATGGAAAGTCGCTGAATCTGCGCGACCTCATTCGCGAGCGTGTCACGGTCTTGAGTTTTATCTATACGCGATGCGCGGCGCCAAGAGGCTGTCCCTACGCGACCGGCGTTTTAAGCGAACTTCATCGCATTAGCGTGGAGGATAGCGCGCTTACAAAAAATGTCCGTCTGATCAGTCTAAGTTTCGATCCGGAGTACGATACACCCGAGCGGCTCGCCACCTATTCGGAAGGCGTAAACGGCGAAAGCGCCGGTTGCGAATGGCGTTTCCTAACCACAAAATCGCGTGCGGAACTGAATTCTATTCTGACAGGCTACGATCAGGCCGTCGACCAAAGGGCGGACTCGAACGATCCGCAGGGGCCGCTCTACCACATTCTGCGAGTCTTCCTCATCGACCGCGATGGCCACATTCGAAACATTTACAGTTCCGGCACGCTCGATCCACGTCTTGTTGTCAGCGATGTGAAGACGCTGTTATTGGAACAAGCGACGCAATAGAAAAGTTCGATAGCCTTGAAGCGTTCAGCCGGCGCCACTTGCTTGTAGCCGCGATCGCGGACTTTACAAACAAGGCTGCGGATGGGGCGTGACGTTCTGCTTTCGCAGGGAAACTGGATCGGGCGGTGGTAAGCAGCTGGCATGTCACATCGCGCTCGTAGTTGGACATGGTAATACGATCTCAAATATCGTGAAAGCGCTCGGAATTACCGCCGCAGTAACCATTCCCGATAATGATTACAACGAACTATTTCTGGTCACGCTGAATGATAAATGTCAGCTAGTGGGGCTGCACTATGCCTTTTGAGAGAAGATAGAAGATAGGAGATAGAAGTTCCGATATGAAAGCGATTGAAGGTTACCATGTAATCAAGCCGGAAGAGCTTTCCTGGCGGCCGTCCAACCTGATGAAAATACCGAATGCTGATTATCTGGAGCGCACGGGAAGTGAGAATATGGGAGCGCGGCTCTGGCGCCTGCCGCCGCGGAGCGCGAATACATTGCATAAGCACATCCGATCGGAAGAGTTCTATTTCGTCCTCGAAGGCACCGGTCGCATGCGTGTGGGCGATGAGACGTTGACCGTGCCGAAGCACGGCGCCGTGCTGGTCAGGCCTGACGAGTTGCGGCAGGTGTTTAACGACACCGATGCCGAGGTGCTCTGGCTCATCGTTGGCGCGCCGGAAGAACTGGAATTCGTCCAGGGCTCAAAATCAAAGATCGACTTGTCGCTCATTTATCCGGTTGATCCGAAGCGACTCCCGAAAGAACTCGCCGGCACGCAATGGCCGCCCGACTGAAAAGAGCAGGGGAAAAGGTGGAAGGAGAGCACGATCAGAGGTGAAATGCTGATTTCCTTTTGCCCTCGGGCACAGATCGTGTTGCGCAGGATTGATGTGACTAGCCTGGGCTTCGCGCGCAGATCGAGGGGGACAGCGTTTGGCAAACCTCTTCGAATCTCGCTACAATCAGGCAGATGCTGCCTAAGACTAAGTACGCACGCAGCGGCGATGTCCGCATCGCTTACCAAATTACCGGTGACGGCCCTTTTGATGTGGTGTGGGCGCCCGGCACAATGTCGCATCTCGATCTGGATTGGGAACTGCCTCAACGCGCCCTTTTCTTCGAACGGTTTAGCAAGTTCTGCCGTTTGATTCGATTTGATAAACGCGGGACCGGTTTGTCCGATCGCCCGACGAAAATGGCAACGCTGGAGGAGCGCTCCGACGACATTCGTGCGGTGATGGACGATGTTGGAATTGAAAGAGCCAACATTATGGGCGTCTCGGAGGGAGGCTCGATGGCATGTCTCTTCGCCGCTACCTATCCGCAGCGAGTGAATTCACTGATCATCTGGGGTGCGCAAGCTCGCTGGATCGCATGCGACGACCATCCGTGGGCACAAACACGCGAGCAGCACGAGGAGATGCTGGCGATGGTGCAAGACGATTGGCCGTCGATTGATTACATAGTCGGACCCGGCGCCGGCATGGGTCGAGACGCACCTCGCGCCGCGGTTGAAGCAGTGGCGCGCTACATGCGCGCGGCTGCGAGTCCTTCGGCTGTCTATGCCTATGAAGTCATGAACGGCGAGATCGACACGCGTCCAATTCTTCCCTCCATTCAGGTGCGCACATTGGTGATGAATAGAACTGGCGACCCTTGCGCCCGTGTGGCAGCGGCGCGCGATATGGCCTCGCGTATTCCCGGCGCGATTTTCAAGGAATATCCCGGCAACAGCCACTCCATCATGCTCGACGACATGGAGGTCGTGCTTTCCGACATTCACGAATTCATTACCGGTGAGCGGCCGATCGATTCTTTCGATCGCGTCCTCGCAACCGTACTTTTTCTCGACATCGCCTCATCAACCGAGCGCGCGGCGGCGTTAGGTGACACAGCGTGGCGGAATCTCCTGAACTCTTATTACACAATCGTGCGTAAGGAATTGGCGCGGTACCGCGGCAAAGAAACCAACACCGCCGGCGACGGCTTTCTTGCAACCTTTGACGGACCAGCGCGCGCGGTTCGTTGTGCCGTGGCGATTGCACTCGCGGTCCGCCAACTCGGTATCAAAGTGCGCGCGGGGGTGCATACTGGGGAATGCGAGCTGATGGGCGATAATATTGGAGGACTCGCAGTTCACGCCGGTGCACGGA
>JBKPQI010000099.1:0-4240 GCA_046733975.1 Verrucomicrobiota bacterium | reverse complement strand
GTGATCAGGACATTTGGAAACGTGAGCAGGCGCGCCAGTTCGTCGTCGTGTAAAATCTGGCCGGAAAGATCCTCGAAAAATACGCCCTCTTCTTCTTCATAAACGTCAAGACCGACTCCGCCGAGGTGGCCGCGCTTGAGCGCTTCGATCAACGCCCTGGTGTCAATGAGCGCGCCCCGGCTAACGTTGATCAAAATGGTCCCGGGCTTCATCAATCCAATAGTTTCACGCCGGATAACATGATACGTCTCGGGCGTGAGCGGCGTGTGCAGCGAAATTACTTCGGACTCGCGCGCCAATGTCTTTGCATCGGTATATTCGACACCAAATTCTCGCGCCCAGTCATGCGATGGATAAATATCAAATGCCAGAACTTTCATGCCGAATCCGCGCAGGATTTCAGCAGTGACTCGGCCAATTTTCCCGGTGCCAAAAATGCCGGCGGTCTTGCCGTGAAGATCGAAGCCGACCAGGCCGTTGAGTGAAAAATTCAGGTCGTGAACACGATTATTTGCGCGTGGAATCTTGCGATTGAGTGCGAGCAAGAGCGCAACCGCGTGTTCAGCCACGGCGTAAGGGGAGTATGCCGGAACACGCGTGACGGAAATACCGAGTTCCTTTGCCGCTTTCAGATCAACGCCGTTAAATCCAGCACAGCGAAGAGCGATATGTTTGATGCCGAGTGATCGCAGCGCTTCCAGAGATGGAAGATCAGCGCGATCGTTCACGAAAATGCAAACTGCTTGAGCGCCCTGTGCTGATGGCGCCGTTGCAGCGGAAAGCCGTGTCTCGAGAAATCGCCACTCGATGGAATCAGCGTGCGCGGCTCGTTGCAGCGATTCGCGATCGTACGGCTTCGTGTCGAAAACAACCGTTGTTATGGCTGGAGTCATTTTGCAGCGCGCTCAGGATGCGAACATTGTTTTTCCCGCGCCACGCAGATCGGTGACTGCCTGCTTTACACGATCAGCCGTGGCGACCTCGGCCAGCATAAGGTAGGAGCGCGGATCATAAGCCTTCTTGTGGCCGACCTCACCGTCGACTTTCAGCACGCCGTCGTAGTTTTTGAACATGTGCCCGGCGACCGCGCGGGTAAACGCATACTGCATATCGGTATCGACGTTCATTTTTACCACTCCGTAATCGAGCGATTCATGGATTTCTGCCTGCGTTGAACCCGAACCACCGTGGAAGACCAGGTAAAAGCGCGCCTTCTCGCCGTGCACTTTCACCACCGCCTCCTGACATTCCTTCAGGACACCGGGCCGCAATTTTACGTGACCCGCTTTGTAGACGCCGTGAACGTTTCCGAAAGTGGCGGCAAGGAGATAGCGCCCACCGATTGGATTAAGGGCGCGGGCAACTTCGAGTGTGTCCTCCGGCGTGGTGTAAAGCTTGGCCGAGGCTTCGCCCACCACATCGTCCTCTTCGCCGCCAACCGCACCCGTTTCGATCTCGAGCACGAGATCGTTTTTTGCGAAGCGCTCCAGCAACTTGGCCGCAATCTCGAGATTTTCTTTCAATGAAAGATTGCTTCCGTCGAACATATGTCCGTTGAAAAGGTTCGGCCGGCCCGCGGCTCGTCGCTTCTCGGTCTCCTCTACGAGTGGCAAAACGAATTTGTCGAGCTTGTCCTTGAGGCAATGATCGGTGTGGAGCGCGACATAAACAGGGTAGCGCTCGGCCGCCCGATGCACGTGCTCCGCGATGGAAATGGCGCCGAGCGCCATGTCTTTAAGCGATGAACCGGAAGCAAAGGCGCCGCCGCCGGTAGAAATCTGAATGATGCCGTCCGCCCTGCTCTCGGTCAGACCGCGCAGCACCGCGTTGGCCGTGGTAAGTGAGGTAACGTTGACCGCAGGAAATGCAAAATGTCCGGCCCGCGCGCGATCGAGCATCGCACAGTACGTTCTGTAGTCGGCGACAGGCACGCAGCACTGTTTGGCCGCAACCGTTTCGGCGCGTATCGGACCTTCGTCCTACCTGCGCGTACCCGGGCCGCTATCTCGTGCCGGTTTGATCTTCCACACGCGCTCGCAATAATCGCGAATCGAACGGTCGGAAGAAAACTTTCCCATCCGCGCACTGTTTAGAATGGATGCGCGTGTCCACGCCGTCTGGTCCCGCCAAAGGGCACTCACCTTATCCTGGGCATCAATGTAGGCTTGGTAATCAGCGAGCAACAGGAACGGATCGTCGACTAGCAGGTTTTCCACAAGCGGTCGAAACAGTTCCACATCGCCACGTCCGGCCTCGCCGCTGGCCATGAAATCAATCGTTTCGCGTAGCGCCGCGTCCTTGTTGTAAAAATCGCGGGGATGATATCCTCGCGCGCGCACCTCGGCGACCTCCGCCGCGCTGAGACCGAAGAGAAAGAAATTTTCTGTGCCAACTTCTTCGCGGATCTCGACGTTAGCGCCGTCCAGCGTCCCAATGGTGAGCGCGCCATTGAGCGCAAACTTCATGTTGCCGGTTCCGCTTGCTTCCTTTCCGGCGGTAGAAATTTGTTCGGACAAATTTGCCGCGGCGTAAATCGGCATCGCATTGGTCACGTTGAAGTCGGGAAAAAAAACGACCTTGAGCCGATCGCGGGCGGCGGCATCGTTGTTTAGCACTTCGGCACTTGAGTTGATCAGCTTGATAATGCGTTTGGCCATGAAGTACCCGGGCGCAGCTTTGCCGCCGAAAATGAAGGTGCGGGCCGGCACATTAGCGGAAGGATTACGTCGCAGCCGCAGGTAAAGGGTGATGATGTGCAGGGCGGCGAGGTGTTGACGCTTGTACTCGTGAATCCGTTTCACCTGGACATCGAACAATGATTCTGGCGAAACGATGATGCCGGTGCGTTGTTTGATGATGGCAGCGAGGCGTCGCTTGTTTGCCAGCTTTACCTCGCGCCACTGCTCCTGAAACGGCACATCATCAGCGAATCGCTCGAGTTCGCGCAATCGATTTAAATCTTTCAGCCAACCGTCTCCAATTTTTTGCGTGATTAATTTTGTTAGCTCCGGATTGGCCAGAGCAACGAAGCGCCGCGGCGTTACCCCATTGGTGACATTGGTGAATTTCTCCGGCCAGAGCTCTGCGAAATCACGGAGTACTGTTTCTTTCAGCAGCTCGGAATGGAGTTGCGCGACGCCGTTGATCGTATGACTGCCTACCGTGGCCAGATGTGCCATTCGCACCTGACGGCCACCGCTTTCATCAATAAGGGAAAGACGCGCTATTCGCGCGTCATCGCCAGGAAAGTCGACGCGCACTCGATCCAGAAAACGTTGATTGATCTCGTAAATGATTTCCAGGTGTCGCGGTAACAGTCTCCCAAAAAGATCCACACTCCATTTTTCCAACGCCTCCGGCAGCAGGGTGTGATTGGTGTAAGCGAAGGTCGCTTGCGTGACATTCCATGCTTGCTCCCAGCCCAGCCCATGTTCATCCACCAAGAGGCGCATCAGCTCCGCGACGGCGATGGCTGGATGCGTGTCGTTTAATTGAACCGCCCATTTCTCGTGAAAGCCCGCGAGTGTGCCCCCAAGCAATCCATGAATTCGCAGCATGTCCTGCAGGGAACAACTGCAGAAAAAGAATTGCTGTTTTAGTCGCAGCTCTTTCCCGACCGCAACCTCATCATTTGGATACAATACCTTGGTGATGTTTTCCGAGGCCATCTTGTCCTGTACCGCACGGTAGTAATCGCCATGATTGAAAGCCGCGAAATCAAATGACTCGATCGCTTCCGCCTTCCATAACCGCAGGAGGTCACAGGTATCTACCCGGTATCCACTGATCGGAGTATCGTAGGCAACGCCTCTTACTTCGGTTTCAGGAATCCAGCGCACGCGAAAACGACCGTGTTTATCGGCAGCCGCTTCGGTGCGGCCACCAAACTTGACCGAATACGAAATCTCCGGCCGCACCGTTTCCCAAGCGTTGCCATGTCGCAGCCATTTGTCGGTGATCTCCTGCTGCCAGCCAGAGGCTATCCGCTGATCGAAAATTCCGAATTCGTAGCGAATGCCGTAGCCGATTGCCGGCACTTCTACGGAGGCGAGCGAATCCATATAACAAGATGCAAGCCGGCCGAGTCCGCCATTTCCCAGTCCGGGCTCTTCTTCCTGGGCGATGAGTTCATCGAGATCATGACCAAGCGAGCGAATGGCTGCGCGGACTGGTTCGGTAATACCGAGATTCAACAGATGATTGGCCAGATGCGGACCGGGAAGATATTCAGCGGAAAGAT
>JBKPQI010000098.1:0-6756 GCA_046733975.1 Verrucomicrobiota bacterium | reverse complement strand
GCTCGGAGTCGCGCACCTGGTCGAGGGAAGTGTGCGCAAAGCCGGTGAAACCGTGCGCATCGCGGCTCGCCTGACCAAGACGACTTCGGGCGATGAGATTTGGTCGGAAAATTACACGCGTAGTTTGAAGGACGTGTTCGCTGTTCAAACCGAGCTCGCAACGACAATCGTGCAACAGTTGCGCGGTCAACTTACGGAAAGCGGCGATAATAAAGCGAAAGCCGTTATCCAACAGCAGGTACAGGCCGCCGAAAAAGGCGGAACGAAAAATGTCGAGGCGCATGAATCCTATCTGAAGGGCCGTTTTTTCATCAATCGGCACTCCGAAAAAGAAACAGCTCAAGGTAGGACCGCTTTTGAACGGGCCGTGCAATTGGATGGGCAGTTCGCGCTGGCGTGGGCAGGGCTTGCACAAAGCCACGTTTGGGATTGCAACTATGGCACCGAAGGGGGTCAGAAAGGTTTCAATGCTCATCTAGCTGCCGCGCGCGAGTCGATTGAACGGGCGCTCTCGATTGAACCGGATTTGCCGGAGGCGCTTTACCCGCGCGCAATGATCGAAACTAATTTCGATTATAATTGGAAAGCTGCGGCAGAGACATTGCGCAAGGCTCTTGCTCTGGCCCCACAGGATCCGGCACTGCTAATGGAAGCGGGAAATCTTGCGCAAGCTCGCGGCGAACTCGCGCACAGTCTCGACTTTTTTCGCCGAGCGGTCGCGTCAGATCCAGTGAACGCCCAAGCTCGCGCGTTTCTTGCGAACGGCCTATCGAACGCGGGGAAGCAGGAGGAAGCTAGGGCGGAATACAGGCGCGTGATTGAGTTGAATCCATCAGCACCGAATTCGCATGCGGCTATCGGCTTGACCTACCTCTCGGAACGTAAATTTGAAGAAGCATCAGCAGCCGCCCAAAAGGATGCCGCCGAATGGGCGCGCCTGCTTACTATCAGCTGCGCTCGCTGGGCCGAACATCGAATTGGTGAATCTGACGCGGCTCTGGCGGAGTTAGAAAAAGATGGCGAAGTCGCCGCCTATCAGATTGCCGAGGTTTACGGGTACCGAAACGACAACGACCACGCGTTCGAATGGTTGGAGCGCGCACGTCGACAACGCGATGCCGGTCTGGCCGGTTTGCGCGCCGATGTACTATTGCGAAATCTGCATGACGACGCACGGTGGGATGCATTCTTGCGCACGATCGGCCTGGCCGATGACCAATTGAAATGAACGGCGCATCTTTCACCGAAGTGAAGCGGCGCAGTGTTGGGAAATTGGCTTCCGCGGCGCCGGCTTGAAACCATTATTGGACGCGCTAGCGCGAAGCCGAACTGCGGTCTAGTACATTTGTTGATCGACATTTGTTGATCGCGCATGAACTCGGGTCACTTCCTTGCTGAACTGAAGCGACGCAACGTCTACAAAGTTGCTGTCGCATACATCGTTGCCGGTTGGGCTCTTGCTCAGGGTCTGGCGCAGGTATTACCGGTTTTCAGCGTTCCAAACTGGGTCATTCAGCTGCTGGTTGTGCTGATCGTTCTCGGTCTGCCGGTTGCGCTCGGATTAGCCTGGGCGTTCGAGCTGACGCCAGAGGGAATCAAGCGCACCGAGGATGTCGATGTGAACGAGCCGCACACGGTTCACGGTCCCTGGATCTACGTCGTCCTCGTCGCCGTCGCGGTTTCAATCTCGCTTTTTTTTCTCGGCCGTTACACCGCGCCGAATCGAACAACGTCCGGCGACCAAAGTAAATCGATCGCCGTTCTGCCTTTTGCAACTCTAAGCGACGATCGCAACGACGCCTACTTCGCTGATGGCGTACAGGATCAAATTCTCACAAATCTGGCCAGGGTTTCGGATCTGAAAGTGATCAGTCACACCAGTGTGCGGCAATATAAGACCGGTGCCGAACGCAATATTCGCGACATCGGGCGGCAGCTTGGGGTGGGCTACATCGTAGAAGGAACGGTTCAACGCGCGCGTGATCGCCTGCGTATCAATGCCGAACTGATCGACGCGCGCACCGATTCGCACATTTGGGCGGAAACTTACGACCGCTCCGCGGCGGATTTGTTCGCCATCCAAAGTGAGCTCGCGCAATCGATCGTGACGCAGTTGAGAGCGAAATTATCACCGCAACAAAAGGCCGAGATCGAAGAACGGCCAACTCACGATCTCGATGCCTTTGAAGTTTACCTTCAGGCGAAGACAATCATCGACAGTTATGTCAACGCGACCGATGTACGGGTGGCACTGCTTCAAGCGTTGAAATCCCTCGATGAGGCAATCAAGCGCGACCCGAACTTCGTCTCGGCATATTGTTACGTCGCGCGCGCAAACGACCTTCTTTACTTTTTCGATCTCGATCCGACTCCGCAGCGCGTCACCTTCGCCGAGAACGCGGTGAATACGGCGTTGCGGCTCCGCCCTGATTCGGCCGAAGCGCACTTCGCGCGGGCGGATTATCTTTTCCGCTGCCTGCGCGATTATGATCGCGCGCTGGAAGAACTTGCGGTAGCGCGGCCGGGGTTGCCCAACAACAGCCCGTTTTTTATTCTTTCCGGCTATATTAACCGCCGCCGGAATCATTTTCCCGAAGCCGAACGCGATTTTTCCACCGCCTTCGCCATCGATCCGCGCAATCCCAATGCTTACAATCTTCTGGCCGACACCTACATGCTTGAACGCCGGTTTTCGGAAGCGGTGCACGTTTACGACAACGTCCTCGCTGCGGGCGAGGATGTTCCAGTCGTCTACTTCCGGCGCGCGGCCAACATCCAATCCGGAACCGGCGACATGGGACCGTTCCGGGATGTCTTGATGAAGTATCCCGACATGGAATTCGCGGGAGGCCAGACACCGATCCGGGTCTGGATTGCTATGCTTGACCGCGACTACGCGAGAGCGGAAAAATTTCTGACTGATTCACCACTGAAGGATTTTCAAGACATCGACTTCAGCTTTTATTTTCCAAAATCGTGGTACCAAGGGATGGTCGAGCGCGAGAAGGGCGATGCGGCGAAAGCAACGGCGGCGTTTCGTGAATGCCGCGATATTCTCGCGGCACGATTAGTCCTGAAGCCGGAGCACGCGCGCACCATCGCCGTCCTCGCGCAAGTTGATGCCAATCTTGGCCAAAAAGATTTGGCGATTCGCGAAGCGCAACATGCCATCGAACTGATGCCGACATCGAAAGACATTTATGACGGCGCTCTGGTATTGGAAGGATTGGCTCAGGTCTATACCTGGAGCGGTGACCGCGACCATGCGATTGAGACTGTGCAAAAACTTCTTACCATGCCCGGCTACACCAACTACGGCCGTTTGAACC
The DNA here is from genome assembly GCA_046733975.1 of Verrucomicrobiota bacterium. Classification (GTDB taxonomy): domain Bacteria; phylum Verrucomicrobiota; class Verrucomicrobiia; order Chthoniobacterales; family UBA10450; genus AV69. The sequence goes on along the minus strand of JBKPQI010000098.1, from coordinate 3,427 downwards.
TTCATCCCTTGTGGGCACCGCTTCGCGGTGATCCGCGTTTCCAAAAGATCGTCGCCTCCCTCGCGCCGAAAGAATGAAGTAGAGCCACTTCGCGCTCGCGCCTAAGCTCATCAGGGAATGCAGGGGAAACAAACCGCTCAGTTGGAAACTGCGCATGTCTTGTTCATCGACATAGTTGGTTACTCGAAGTTGCTGGTGAATGAGCAGCGCGAAGTTTTGCAGGAATTGAATGATGTCGTCCGCAATGCGCCTCAGTTTGGAAAAAGCAGCGGAAAACTCATCCGCATTCCGAGTGGTGACGGCATGGCTCTGGTATTTTTCCAAAGCCCGGAAGAACCGGTGCATTGTGCAATGGAGATTGCCCGCGGGCTCAAAAACCATCCCGGACTTCGCGTACGCATGGGTGTACATAGCGGGCCGATCCATCACGTCACCGATGTAAACGACCGCGTGAATGTTGCCGGGGTGGGAATCAACTTTGCCCAGCGCATCATGGATTGCGGCGATGCCGGTCACATTCTGCTTTCAAAACGGGTGGCTGATGATCTGGCACAAGATCGTTTATGGCACCCGTTGCTGCACGAACTCGGTGATATCGAGGTGAAGCACGGCGTGAAGCTTGGCCTTGTGAATCTTTATAACGATGAACTCGGAAATCCCCGCCCGCCTGGTCGCTTATCTGGTGAGGCAGTGCCAGGCCAACAGCCGCTCGTTTCACCCGGTAGCGAATTGCCGGAGAAAAGCATCGCGGTTCTCGCATTCGTAAACATGAGCAACGATCCGGAGAACGAATTTTTCAGCGATGGCATCGCCGAGGAAATCATTAGCGCATTAACAAAAATTGAAGCGCTCCGAGTCGCGGCGCGGACGTCATCATTCGCTTTCAAGGGAAAGAATGAGGACATCGGGGGAATCGGACGGAAGTTGAAGGTAAACACGGTGCTCGAAGGCAGTGTTCGCAAAGCAGGAAGCCGGCTTCGCGTGACCGCACAGCTCATCAATGTGGCCGACGGCTATCATCTCTGGTCGGAACGGTACGATCGGCAAGTCGAAGATGTCTTTGCCATTCAGGAAGACATTGCGGACAACATCGTCCGGGCGCTACGCGTTGTTTTGGGCGAGAACGAAAAACGCGCCTTGGAAACGACGCCTCCTGAAAACCTTCAAGCCTACGAGTATTACCTGCGCGGCCGGCAAGTTGTAACTCAGTTGCGGCGTTCTCCGTTGCAGTATGCTCGGCGGATGTTCGATCGTGCGATCGAGCTCGACCCGAATTTCGCGCGCGCGTACGCGGGCCTCTCCAATTGCTGCTCCTTTCTTTATATGTACTGGGACAGCAGCAATGCCAACCTGGAAGCGGCAGATCGATCGAGTCAGCGGGCCCTGGAGCTCGACCCGGCGAGTGCCGAAGCGCATACTTCACGTGGAGTTGCGCTGACTCTGCGGCACGACCACGCAGCAGCGCGCCACGAATTTGAGACCGCCCTGAAATTGGATCCCAAACTGTTTGAAGCACATTATTTTTATGCGCGTGCTTGCCTGACCGAAGGCAAATTCGAAGAAGCCACGACACATTATCGAAATGCCTGGCATGCTAGACCAGAAGACTACCAGGCCATTTTGTTGTCGGCCGACGCGCTCGCTAAATTGCGACGTGATGATGAAGTAATGGAAGCTGCCCAGCTCGGGATCAAGCTGGCTGACGCGCACCTCGAGCTGAATCCGGATGATGCCCGCGCTTGGTATCTCAGCGCGGGGGGCTTGATGCGACTAGGGAGAGTTGACCAAGCATTGGAGCGGACACGACGTGCTTATGCGATCGACCCTGAAGATGCCGGAGTTTTGTACAATGTGGCCTGCAACCATGCCCTGGCAGGAAAGCCTGACGAAGCGATTGATTACCTGGATAAAGCAATCCGGAACGGGTTCGGTCAGCGGAGTTGGTTTGAGAATGACTCGGCGTTGGATTCGTTACGTAACGATTCGCGCTTCCAAGCTTTGCTGCGAAGGTTTTAATGCGGACATCGCTTAGACGTGCGGGAGCGATCCGTTCTCCACCTAAAAGCACCAATGGTATTACACCGGAATAAGCTCGTTAAGCAGGTAATTCTAACATAGAGAAATCTCTCATGCCGTCTGAGCAAACCTCCGACGTGAAATTCGAGATCGGGCATGTCTTGTTCATCGACATTGTCGGTTACTCGAAGCTCAACATTCACGAGCAGAGCGAGCAACTCGAGACGCTGAAGCAGATCGTCCGCGGAACCGAGCAGTTCAAGAAAGCCGAGAGGGAAGGAAAGCTACTTCGGCTCCCAACTGGGGATGGCGGCGCGCTCGTGTTCCGAACCACACCTGAAGCGCCGGTCCTGTGCGCGGTTGAGGTCGCTAAGGCGCTAAAAGCTCATCCGGAACTCAACGTGCGGATGGGGATCCATAGCGGCCCGGTTAACGAGATCACCGATCTGAACGAACAAGCGAACATCGCCGGCGCGGGGATCAACCTGGCGCAGCGCGTGATGGATTGCGGCGATGCCGGTCACATCCTTCTTTCTAAACATGTCGCGGATGATTTGGAGGAATTTGGGCAGTGGCGTCCGCTGCTGCATGAGCTTGGGCCATGTGAAGTAAAGCATGGCGTCCGTGTGGACATTACCCATCTCTACTCGGATGAGGTAGGAAATTCGGCGCTGCCCAGAAAGTTCCAGGCGCTCAAGAAGCATCGCGCTCATGTGCGCTGGGCGGGAGTGGCGATCGCGCTGCTGGTGGTGGCGGCAGTCATCGGTGAATTCTTCTATCTTCTACGCAGAGGACCAGCCCGGTCCTTCACGAACGTTGGTGAAAAGAGCATCGCGGTCTTCCCTTTCGAAAACCTCAGCCGCGATCCGGATAACGCCTACTTTGCCGAAGGCATTCAGGATGAGATTCTGACGCGCTTATCCAAAATCGCTGACCTCAAAGTGATCTCGCGCACCTCAACGCAGCATTATAAAAGCGCGCCGGCAAACCTGCCCGAGATCGCGCAACAACTTGGAGTGGCCCACATACTGGAAGGAAGCGTGCAGAAGAGTGGCGATGCCGTCCGCGTAAATGTGCAATTGATTAAGGCGGCTAATGATTCCCATCTTTGGGCCGATACTTTTGATCGCAAACTGACGGACATTTTTTCGGTCGAAAGTGAGGTGGCCAAAGCCATCGCCGAGCAGTTGCGAGCGCACCTCACTGGTCAGGAAGAGCAAGTCATCGCAGCCAAACCAACTGACAATACCGAAGCGTACGATAATTACCTGCGCGGTCTGGCCTATTCATTGAAACCTGCTGTACCTGCCAACGCTCTTGGCGCACAGCAATATCTAAAAGAAGCTGTGCGTTTAGACCCGAAGTTCGCTCTTGCCTGGGCGCTCCTGTCATTCACTGATTCGCTCGGCTA
>JBKPQI010000097.1:0-8144 GCA_046733975.1 Verrucomicrobiota bacterium | reverse complement strand
TTGTATGACAGAAAACTCAGGTCGAACGTTCGATCAAGTTGCGCCAGCGCATCATCTGGTAGGGGCGATTGGCCTCAATCGCCTGGCTTCGAACCGTCTTGGACGCGCAGAAGCGCGTTCCTCCGGGGTATCTGATTCGAGATTCGATGGGCTGACTAGGTTCCAGCGCGTGCTCGAGCCTTCAGCAAGATCGGCAGGCCAGGATACGGCTCAATCTCCCGAATTTTCGCTTCCAAAAATCGCGTATAGGGCGGTGTGAGCAGGCGAGGGGAATTGACGAAGAGCACGAACTCGGGCGGCGCCACCGGGCGCGATTCATCACCGCCCGATTGTGTCACGTAAAACAATTTCAGCCGATTCCCTTTTACCATTGGCGGTGGATTGGCAGCAAACGCGGCTCGTAGCGCGCGGTTCAATTTGCCGGTCCCAATATGTCGCAGCGCCGCGCGTTGCATGCCCGCGATCACGTTGAAAATTCGATTGGCATGCTCGCCCGTAACGGCGCTCGTTATCAGAACCGGAGCATAATCAATAAAGAATAACTCCGCGCGTGTAGTTTCGATCAACCGTTCGATTGTTTTGCGATCGCGGACTCGGTAATCCCGAGCTGTGCTCGGGATAACGGATTGCCGAACCAAATCCCATTTATTGAGCACAACGATGCAAGCTTTGCGCGCCTTCTGAATTAGCGCCGCCACCCGCCGATCCTGGGCCTTTATTCCTTCCACTGCATCAATCACGAGCACACAAATGTCGGCCCTCCCAATCGTCTTCTCCGCCCGCATCACCGAAAAAACTTCAACTGAAGTCGAATGCCTGCTGCGCTGCCGAATTCCAGCCGTATCGATGAACAGATACCGCTTTCCGTCGCGCTCGTATTCAATATCGATCGCATCCCGCGTTGTGCCCGGAATTTCACTCACAATCGTCCGCCGATCCCGCAGTAGCACATTAATGAAGGACGACTTCCCTGCATTCGGCCGGCCGACAATCGCAATTGCGATCGGTTGTTGCGCGCCTTGTTGGCGAAATTTTCCTTCGTTGGGCGTTGGACGTTGAGCGTTGGACGTTGGGTGTTGCGTTTCTCCGTCTGAGGAGAGCAACGCTTCAATTTTCCCGAGCAGTTCCACTATTCCGCGCCCATGGGCCGCGCTGATGGCGACGACATTCTCAAATCCGAGTGCCAAAAATTCATCGGCGCGGACCTCATGCTTTGGATTGTCGATTTTATTAACGAGAAGTAGGACGGGCTTGCGCAATCGCCGAACCATGCGCGCCAGTTCCTGGTCCATTGGATTCAATCCACCCTGCCCGTCCACCACGAAGAGAATGAGATCACTCTCTCTCATCGCGCGTTGTGCTTCCGCCTGCACATCAGCGGTCAGCTCGGATTCACCAGCTCCCACAATACCGCCAGTGTCCCACACGCGTACCTGTTTCCCGCCAATTACGCATCGCGCCGAGATGCGGTCCCGCGTAATCCCAGGCTGCCCGTGCACAATCGCGATGCGACGACCGGCCAGCCGATTGAATAACGCCGATTTTCCGACATTCGGCCGTCCGACGATCGCAATATCCATTCAACGAAATACGCGGATTTTTTCGGTTTTAGCCAAGCTTTTTTCACTTCCGAAGTTGAAGAAAACTCCTTGGTTGAAATGACGAATCGCGAATGTCGAAGGTCGAAACAATGACCAACCGAAAGCCTATGCTTCCGATGTTACTCATTTGGCCTGCTCTGGAAACGCAGCGCGACATCGCCTTTTGTATCGGGAGTTTGCAAACCGCCGTCGCCGCTACGCTCTGCCGACGCATTCCAACACCGCCTATCCTTCGATTTCTGACGGATTTTCGTTGAACGGTCTGCTCGGCTGTTAGCCACCACTCCAGGACTCCAGCACTCCTCCTCTGGCTCAGCGAGCGGCGTGCGCATGCCCTTCAGCCTGCAACTGCCGGATCCCTTCAATCACGTAAATGACACCCGAAACGGCAGTAAAAATTCCGGCGACAACCACAACAACCCACAGGGGAAGAAATCGAAGCTGCAACATCACCCACGCGATCGCGCACATCTGGCAGACGGTGGCTACCTTCCCCGTCCAGCTCGGCCTGACCTTCATTTTGTTGCCGATGAAATAATGCAAAATCGCGGCGCCCACTAAGATGATCGCGTCGCGTGTGATGACGAGCACCGGAAACCATGGCGGAAACCGCCCGTATTCGGGATCTACCTCGCTCCAGTTGCTGATGCTTAGGGTGATGATGCCACTAAGGAGCAAACCTTTGTCCGCAATTGGATCGAGAATCGCGCCGAGTGCACTGCGTTGTCGGTAACGGCGTGCAACATATCCGTCCAGGCCATCGCTCGCCGCGGCCAGCAGGAAAACAATGATGGCAGCGAAACGTTGCCATTCCAACGGCGCTCCGCGCTGAATGCTTGCTCCATAATAGATCGCCAGCGTCACGAAGAGCGGGATCATTGCGATCCGGACAATCGTGATCTTGTTAGCGGTAGTCACTCCGGGAAAGAGTAGCGCAAGCTAACGGCCCGCGAACAAATTTATTTAGCCTACACGGGCATATTCGATCATCCCGAGCGAAAGTCGAGAGATCCCGCGGAGCCAGCTTAAAGGTATCGCGACGGGCTCCTTCGAGTCCGAGCCGGACTGGCGTTCCGCTTCGCTCCGCTCAGCATGACGGGATGAACAAGATCAGTTCTCGCGCACCGCCCCCGCGAACTGTCCCCGTCCCGCATGCTTCCCTTCCCAAAATTCCTCGATTATCTTTTCATTGAATGCGGGAATGTCGTCGGGTTTCCGGCTGGTCACGAGACCATTGTCTACCACCACTTCCTCATCGACCCAGTTGCCTCCCGCATTTTTCACATCCGTCTTAATCGCAGGCCAGGAAGTTAACTTGCGTCCGCGCACGACGCCGGCATCGATCAATACCCACGGCCCGTGACAAATCGCCGCCACCGGTTTGTTCTCTTTGAAGAAGTGTTTGGTGAACTCCAATGCTTCAGGCGTTGATCGCAGCTGATCGGGATTCATCAAACCACCGGGAATCATCAGCGCGTCGAATTCTTCCGGTCGCGCTTCATCCAGCGGAATATCGACGTCGAACTTGTCGCCTTTGTCCGCGTGATGCATCCCCTGGATCTGTCCCGATTTTAGCGAGACAATTCTTGTTTCCGCCCCGGCATCATCTAATGCCTGACGCGGCGCAGTCATTTCCACCTGCTCAAATCCGTCGGCGACAAGTATCGCCACTTTTTTTCCGTTCAGCTTGCCCATGACAATTTCCTCCCGTTGAATTTTCTTTTCCTGGTCGATCAGCTTTCTCTTTCGTAAAATTTTCGCGACCGGTATCGCAACTGGTCGTAACACAGGCGAAATTGCGTTTTCGCACGCAGGCACCTGGCGAAGCAACAACTGGAAGCGGGATCGACACTTCGCTCAGGAATGATCGCAAAAAAGGATTTGAATGCGGCGCGAAGCGCTTCAATTCTCAACAAGCACCAGTCCGGCTCGGACCAATTATCGAGTTATCGCATGTCTCACCTTTTCGATCGGCTGACGATTCGCGATCTCGAATTTGCCAATCGTGTCTTTGTCTCGCCGATGTGCCAATACTCGAGCAGAGACGGGCTGCCAAACGACTGGCATCTTGTCCATCTCGGAAGTCGTGCGGTCGGCGGTGCCGGGCTGATAATGACAGAGGCGACGGCGGTGTTGCCGGAAGGTCGCATCAGTCCACAGGATCTCGGCATCTGGACCGACGATCAGATCGAGCCGCTGCGCCGCATCGTTCGTTTCATTCACGATCAGGGTAGCATTGCGGGAATGCAATTAGCGCATGCCGGTCGCAAGGCGAGCGCGCGGCGGCCATGGGAAAGCGCCGGGGTTGTTCCGGAGAGCGAAGGCGGATGGAAGCATGTGGTTGCACCGAGCGCCATCGCCTTCAGCGAAGACTACCCGATGCCGCAGGAACTCGCCGACGATGGAATTCGGGAAGTCGTTGCTGCATTTGCGGCGGCGGCGCGGCGTGCCTGCGATGCCGGGTTTCGCGTCATTGAAATCCACGCCGCGCACGGCTATCTCATTCACGAATTTCTTTCTCCGCTCAGCAACAAGCGCGACGACGAATACGGCGGCTCGTTTGAAAATCGGACACGCGTGCTGCGCGAAATCGTGCAGGCAGTGCGCGGCGTCTGGCCCAAAGGCGCGCCCTTATTCGTGCGTCTTTCGGCGACCGACTGGGTCGAAGGCGGATGGGATTTGCTACAATCAATCGCGCTGGCGCGCGAGCTGAAACAGATTGGTGTCGATTTGATTGATTGTTCGTCCGGCGGCAGCGTGTCGCACGCGAAAATTCCGGTCGGCGCTGGTTATCAAACACCCTTCGCACAGCGCATCCGTGATGAAGCTGACATCCTTACCGGCGCCGTTGGGATGATTACATCGCCCGCGCAGGCCGAACACATCATCAACACCGGCCAAGCCGACGCTATTCTGATGGCGCGCGAGTTTTTGCGCGACCCGTACTGGCCATTGCGCGCCGCACAGGAACTTCGGCAATCGGTTTCATGGCCGGTGCAATATCTTCGCGCTGCACCGAAAGACGCCAACGCGCGCGTCCCCGTTAATCTCGACAAACTCAAATCCTGCTTCGAACAACAACACGCCATCCCCGAGCGCCGCTGATATGAGAAAGGGATGGCGGCGAAAATCGCCACCCTACAATTGCTAATGGCAATGCAATAGGGTCGGGGGTTTGAAACTTCCAGGGCATTGTAGGGCGGTCATTTGGGCCGCCATCCGATTTCCTCAGACGGGCGTAACGAATGGAAAATTTCAGCTTGCGCCGAGGGCGATTTAGAGGCGTGCTTATACAGATTTGAGTTATGGCTGCGACTTCTGCAGGGGATCTTCGGAATTTTGCGATTGTCGGCCACGCGTCGGCGGGCAAGACGACGCTGACCGAGGCGATGCTCGCGTGTGCAGGCGTCATCGGACGCATGGGTAGCATCGCACAGGGCACCACGGTTTCGGATTATCACGCCACCGAAAAGCAGCATCAGATTTCCACGCAGACTTCATTGCTGCATTGCACGTGGATGGGCAAAAAACTAAACATCCTCGACACGCCGGGCTATCTGGATTTTATCAGCGAGGCGCTGGCGGCGGTTCGCGTGGCGGATTTCGCGCTCGTGGTCGTGCACGCGCAACACGGCATTGGCGTCGGCACGGAGCGGGTGTGGAATTGCGCGAGCGACTGCGGCATCCCGAAGGTGATCGTCGTCAACGCCGTCGACAAACAGAACGCGCACTTCGACGAAGTGTTGGCTGACGCGCGTGCACATTACGGCCCGAAAGTTTTTCCGCTCAACGTGCCGATCAATCCGGGCCCGAACTTTAACCAGGTGCTCGACGTCTTGCGCAGCGAAGTGGTGACGTACGAAACCGACGGGCATGGGAAATTCCGTGAAGAGCCCGCGACCGGCGAATGGAAAGAGCGCGCCGCAAGGCTGCATCAGGAATTGATCGAACTCATCGCCGAGTCCGATGACACGTTGCTGAACAAATTTTTCGAGCAGGGTTCGTTGTCCGAGGAAGAATTCCGCGCGGGCATTCACGCGGCGGTGCAGGCGCAGATGTTCATCCCGCTTTTCTGTACGTCAGCGGTATCGAACATTGGTGTCGGCCGGTTACTCGATTTTATTGCCAAGTACGGTTCCTCTCCGCTTGATCGCGAGAAGGTCGATGCCGAAGACGCGCGGCGCGGCGAGCCGGTGGAAGTGAAGGTCGGTGGGACCGAGCCGGTGCTGCAGGTCTTCAAAACGATGAACGAAGAGCACTTCGGTGAGCTGTCGTTCTTTCGGATTTATTCCGGGCAAATCACCACCGGCGGCGATTCCTATAACGCCAACCGCAACATCACCGAGCGCATCGGACAGATTTTTCTGCTCAATGGCCAGACGCGCGAGACGGTGTCGCGTCTCGGCGCGGGCGATATTGGTGCAACCGTCAAACTTAAGAACACGCATACGGGCGACACGTTGTGTGCTCCCAATCACCCGGTAAAACTTCGCGTGCCTGAATATCCGCGCCCGAACATTCACGCTGCGCTTCAACCCCATGGCAGAGGTGAAGAGGACAAAATGGCAGCCGGACTCGCAACCCTGCACAATGAAGATCCGGCCTTTGTTTTTCGCGTCGATCCTGAGCTCCACCAGACCATCATTTCCGCGCAGGGCGAACTGCATCTCGAAATAATTGCTGAGCGTCTCCGCCGGCGCTTTCATCTTCATTTCGATCTCATTCAGCCGAGAGTGCCATATCGGGAAACCATCCATGGGCGCGCTGAACACAGGTATCGGCACAAAAAGCAAACTGGCGGCGCAGGGCAATTCGCCGAAGTCGCGCTCAAGCTCGCGCCAGCGCCGCGCAACTCCGGTATCGCTTTCAGCCAATCACTCTCCGGCCAGTGCGTCGATCGCGTGTTCGTACCGTCGGTTGAGCGCGGTATCCAGAACGCGTGCACCGAAGGAATTCTCGCCGGCTATCATGTGGTGGACGTCGAAGCGGATTTTTACGATGGCATGATGCATCCGGTTGATTCGAAAGACATCGCGTTTCAGGTTGCGGGCTATTGGGCGTTTAAGGAAGCGTTCCTGAAAGCCCGGCCTTGTTTGCTCGAACCGATTAACGAGATTGAGGTGCGCATTCCGGAAGATTGCATGGGTAAGGTGGTAGGCGATCTTTCCAGCCGGCGCGGGAGAATTCTCGGAACCGATAGCGAAGGACGGTTTCAAATTGTGCACGCAGAGGTTCCGGCGATGGAGCTCTATCGTTACGGAAGCATTCTGCGCTCGCTCACCGGCGGACGCGGCGTTCATTCCGAGCAGTTCAGTCGTTACCAGGAAATGCCGCGCGAGATTGAACAGCGGGTGATCGAAGAAGCGAAGAAAGCGAAAGCAGGCAACAGCAGCGGGTCGCGGTAAGGTGGGATCGTCCGGGAGGTGAGCAGGATGGAACGGGGAAGGGGGACGGCGAGTTCCCGCCTCAAGATCTAAACTTTCTGCCCTGTAGTCGCCTCCCTGTGGGAGGCGCGTCCGTCGCGCCAACGGGCCACGGCGACAGTATTTGCTAAGCCGCCGCTTTCGGAGCTCGGAGCGGTCGAAACAGCATGCGCGCCGTTTCCCGCGGCGAGCATTGAGCAGGCATTTTTGATCTGCGGCTGCGCGTTTGTTCCTGCTTGGCGGAGCTGATCCATTGGACCCAATCTCGACGCGCCATCGGAGTAATGTCTAACCACACGGTTCGCGTTCTGGAATCGCGCGCGGCGAGAGCTCTCTTCAGATCGGGTGGAATAGCGGGTTCCGGTTCCTTTGCTGCCGGCGCAATCTTTAGAGTGACAACGTCGCCCGCGTCTGCGCCGACAGCGTCACGTAGTTTCCGGTCCACTTTCAGCCAGTGACTTTTTTTGCCCACAGGCTCGCATACCTTGGAGAGGAAAATCGTTGAATGTGCCTTCGATCGCCGTCGTACGACGCGAAGGGAGTTTCGCGCTGCGCCCTTTTGGCAGAACGATAAACATCCATGAGCCAGAGTTGGCGTTGTCAGCCGACTGAAGGAATTTCGCCCTGAAACGGATCTTGGAATTGTCCGGGTCGTTTGTTTGATATCGTCTGCAGGTTAGGCAGAATTTTAAAGCCCGCACTTTGCCTTCGCTCGATATTTCATCTCTATCAAAACCGCCGGCCGCACAACAGGTGCGTTTATCTCGTCGCGGGCCGGTATCATACCGCTCGACATCGCGGGTCCTCGTCGGCCAATGTATAAGGGATGACCACGCCTCGCACATGGTGTACGAGCAATTCCCGCCATGGCGCGGGATCCAACTGTAGACAGGGCGCTGTCTTCAAAAGGACGTTAGTTTGTGCCGCATTTGCCTCACTTCTTTCTTTGGTTACAGCACCAGCTTCCGCCGTATCGGTTTTCCTGAACATACCAGGCATTGATGGCGGCCGATCACTACCGGCTTTCCCTGGCTCAATCGCGGCGCAATCCCTCCAGATTATGCCGGGTCAATTGACAGTCATCCGAATACCCGATTCGGCATCACCAGCTCTCTTCAAT
>JBKPQI010000096.1:0-10126 GCA_046733975.1 Verrucomicrobiota bacterium | reverse complement strand
CATCCGGACCGCATTTGCACCCGGAGCCGAAGCGCTTTTTCGCATCATTCCAGCGACGAACAACGCGCTCACCTATAAGCTGTTGTTCGGCGTTGCTAATGTGCTGGCAATCGCGCTGCTCCTCCGGCTGCTTGACAGCCAAACCGTGGCGTGGTTCGCGTGGAATCCGCTTGTCGCCTACAGCTTTTTTGGGGGCGCACATTTCGACAGCATCGTTTTGCTCGCAATCGCGGCCCAAATCTTTTGTCTCGAGCGATTCACGCAAACCACGTCGTCGCGCTGGAAATTCGCTGTGGGTGCGGCGATTGCGCTTGGCCTGGCGGTCGCCTTTCGACCGGTCTGCATCGTTTTGCTCCTGCCGAGCGTCTTCGCCTTGCGCCGCTTTTCGATTGCGCTAACGGCGACCTTTGCCCTGCCGGTCGCATTCGCCGCGGCATTCCGCATTTCATTCGTGCAAAATCTTTTCGGCGATTTTGATCATGTCAGCCGGCTCAACGATTTATTCTGGTGGCTGATCGAAGAGACGTTCCTGCCGAACTGGCACCAGCAACATTACCGCTACGACGTCATCATTCTCGTAGTCTCAGCCGTGATTGCGTTTGTCTTCATTCGCAATTGGCGACGCGGCCTGCTCTGGTCGTTGGGCGCAGCTCTCATTCTCACGCCGGTTTTACACGCCTGGTATGTGGTCTGGATTTTACCCATTGCAACCTGGCGTCGCGCCTTTGCCTGGCATTTCCTGGCGGTAACGATTTTCGCGTATTATCTTTTCTATAATGAGCGACTGTTTGCTCTGCCATGGCATGCAGAACCGTGGTTGCGAGGCATGATCGTATTACCGGTCCTTTTCGCGATGACGGTAATGGGACTTCAGCGGTTTCAGCGTCAGAACGCAATTTAGCAACGATATCGAAAATCTGCTGTTTTTACCTGAAGCGCTGTAGTGTACGCTGTCGCCAGCGCATTATTATTCCCGTCGGGCTCGGACTCGAAAATCCGCTGAGGACAGCGGACGCTAAAGCGTGGTGACTAAGCGCGAGGACTCCTGGTCAATCATCTGGGCGATTGCTCTCGCGAGGTCATCCGGCAGAGGTGCTTCGAAATTCATTCGGCGTTTCTTGTTTGGATGATCGAAGTCAAGTTTCCAGGCATGCAACATTTGCCGCGGAAATTCTCCAGCGCGTCTTCCGCCGTAAACCGTGTCTCCGAGAATGGGATGTCCAAGATGCTGGAGATGGACACGAATCTGATGAGTGCGACCGCTGTGCAAGCGGCATTCCAACAAGCTCGCATCTGCCCCGCCGCGCAGGACCTTGAAATCCGTTCGCGCCATGCGCCCACCTTCGCGCGCAACGGCCATCTTTTTGCGATGAACCCGATGACGCGTAATCGGCGCGACGATAGTTCCGGAAGGCCTCCGCAGTTTTCCCACAACAAGCGCGAGATAGATTTTGTCGACCGTGCGCGATGCGAATTGTCGCGCGAGATCGGTATGCGCGAGATCGTTTTTCGCCACCACCAGACAACCGCTCGTTTCTTTATCCAATCGATGCACAATGCCCGGCCGTTCCTTTCCGCCGATACCAGAAAGGTCTTTGCAATGCGAAAGCAAAGCATTCACCAACGTGCCGCTTTTCTGGCCCGCACCGGGATGGACTGAAATTCCGGCCGGTTTGTTGATCACAATCAGATCGTTGTCTTCAAACAAAACCGAGAGGCCGACCTCTTCCGGAACGAGGTCGATTGGTTGAATCGGCGGCTCGACCAGAGCAACGCGGTCGCCCGCACCAACCAGATCGCGAGCACGTCGAGCATCGCCATTGACGCTAATATAACCTTCTCGAATCAGAGCTTGAATTCGCGAACGAGAGAATTCCGGTGCTTTTTTAGTAAGAAAAAGATCCAGCCGCATACGCGCATCCTCCATCGTGACATTGAATAGGCGGCGGTTTTGCGGTGTCATTTACGGTGTTACTATCGCAAAAATGAGCGATTCGGACACGGTTTCGTGCACCAACTGCGGTGCAACGCTTGGCATCGCCGATGCCGAGCCGCTGGCGCGCGTCCCCTGTCCCGCGTGCGGCGCGAGGGTTCGGGTGAAGCTTTTTTATCATCACTTCGAGCTGCGCGAAACGCTCGGCACCGGCGGAATGGGTACCGTTTACAAGGCTCACGATACGCAGCTCGACCGTGACGTCGCATTAAAGCTTTTGCGCAAGGACCTGGGCCCGGAGTATGCGAATCAGTTGCAGCATGAGGCTAGAATTACCGCCTCGATCAACCATCCGCATGTGGTCCAGGTTTTTTCCTTTGGACGTGATCACGACCAGTACTATCTGGTCATGGAATTAGTCGAACGCGGGACCCTCGATGATCTCATTGCGGAAAGAAAAAAGCTCACGGAGGAAGAAGTGGTCCGCACTGGGATCGAGGTGGCGCGCGGGTTGCGTGCCGCTTTAAAAAAAGGTCTGATCCATCGTGATGTTAAGCCCGCCAATATTTTATTTAACGATGATGGAATAGCCAAAATCAGTGATTTCGGAGTGGCCGTTGTCAAACCCGATGCGCAAACCAGCGGCGCCATCTGGGGCACACCGTACTATGTCGCGCCGGAACGATTGAGCAATCAGCCGGAGGATTTTCGCAGTGATATCTACAGCCTCGGCGCCACCCTCTTCCATGCCGTCGCCGGCCGGCCCCCCTTCGATGGCGAGACTACGTCGGCGGCCGACCTGCGCGTCCTGAAAGGCAATCCTTTAAAGCTCAAGGATGTGGCGCCGGACATTTCACGGCGCACCGCCGCGATCATTGCCAGGATGATTGCGCCCGATCCGTCTCTGCGGTTCCATTCGTACGAGGCCGTAGTTCAAGCACTCCAAAAATCGGAACGCATTCTGCGCGGTGAGAGCGAGCCTTGGCGGACGAAAGCAGCGCTTGCCATGGCCGCGGCAATCCTTTTCGCGCTCGTCGTCTTTGGTTGGGTTTTCTTCGTCCGCCCCCGCCCTGCGGTTACGCCTGCCGTGACGGCCAGTGCTACGCCGTCATTCGATGTTAATCGTGAATTCGATACTGGACGGCGCCAAATCATCGATGGCAGTTATCCGAAGGCTCGCGCGACCTTTGCCCGTCTCGCCTCGGAAACCAAAAACAAGCAGCCGATGTACGACTGGGCGCTACTCAACGGCGCCATTGCCGATTTGCTCGATCAGCAGGATTCGCTCATGCACCAGACCCTGCACGAAGTCGAGAATGCAGGCACTAGCAATTTCTCCGATCCCTCTCTCGGCGCGTTTCTCCTCGATACTGCAAAACGCGCCGACGCGCGCAGCACCGTTGCGCTTTCGGATATTCCCCACCATCCGGCTGAACCGTTTGCCTTATTCTTGTTAGGATTAACCGATGTTCAGCTTGGACGTTTCAGCGACGCCGAAGCACTTCTGACCGCTTTTCTTGGGTCGCGGCTGCCGGAAAGCTTGTCATGGATTAGTGAGTACAAACCGATCGCCCGAAAGTTTTTGGAGGATTCGCAGGGGATTCTGAGATGGAGAGAGCAGCATGCGTCTGCGAAGAGCGTGATCGAGCTCAGGCGCGCACTGAGTAGCTTGCAGGATCTGATTGCGAAATTGCAAAAGAGTACTGCGATCTCGGCCGAGGCTCTACTATCGCAAAAGATTCTAGCCGCGCGTCTGCGTGATTTGGAGACGGTAAACAAATCGCCCCAGGAAAAACGACATCGCGCTTTGCTGGCCCACGAAACGTCCCAACTTACGGCCGCTGCAGAGACGTTGCATAAACTCGTGGTGAAGTACGATTTTAAGGGCGCGGCTGCAGTAATGAGAAAGGTAACGCTGAGTGAACCATCGCTGAAACAAACGCAAATTGATTACGAAAATGCAGCTGAATGGCTGGTGGAATGGAAAGCAACGCTGATTATCGATCTAAATACGCGCGGTTACAACGGCGCCGTCGTGGTAAACAATACTCAATACAACGGCGTCGCCGGAGCGACGGTAGATAAATTGAGAATGCAAATCCCGTATGGCGTTGCAGAAATTGACTGGCTGAAAGTGCCACCGCCGACTCTGCTGACGATCTCAAATTCGTTCGCCATCGATGCGGATCGGCAATGGCGTTGCGGTGTGTTTGCATGGGCTATTGGTGAAACAGAATCAGCGCAGAAGCTTTTCGACGCGGCTTCCTCAGCCAAGCCATCTTACAGGGAAGCGCGTAAATTTTTCGACGAGAGGAAACGCTAAATCAATGGCAAGCCACCTGCTCAAATTGGCAGAGTGCGCACGGGTGCTTTTTGTTTCCTTCTATCCGTCACTCTGGCAGTAGCCGGACTATTGCCGCTTACCACCGGTGAACTGAGTCTAATGTTGCGCTCAGGCTACACCATTCCCACGATTGAAACAGAACTTACGACCCGTCACTTCGCCGATCAGCTCGATGAGGCGAAGCGCAAACAGCTGATCAAAGCCGGCGCCAGTTCGGAGCTGCTCGAAGCCATCGAGAGCGGAAAATTTGCCATTCCGAAAGAGGATCTCGAAAAGACGCGTCATAAAATGGAACAAAATGATCGCGAACATACGCTCATTGCCGAGCAGGCGAAGAAAAACGACGCCCTTTACGAGAAACAACTGCTGAAACAGCGCACGCAAGTCGTTAAACCGGGCCCTGACGCGATTGCAGATGCAGCCAAAGGCAACCTTGTTCATTTTCAGAACGGCAACCTTGTCCCCGTGGACGACAGCAGCCTGGCGGAGAAAAGAATCTACGGTCTATATTTTTCCGCGCATTGGTGCGGCCCGTGCCGCAGCTTCACGCCGAAGTTAGTCGAATATTATAAAAAGATTGCGGGCGACCATCCGGAATTCGAAATCATTTTCGTCAGCAGCGACAAATCGGCGGAGGAGATGGCCACTTACATGCAGGAAGCGAGCATGCCCTGGGCTGCAATTGAATTCACCAAGCTCGCCAACGTTCCAAGTTTGAAAAAATATGCCGGTGACGGCATTCCCGATCTCGTCGTTGTCGACACGACCGGCAAAGTGCTGGCCGATAGCTACGTTCGTGGGAAATACGTCGGACCGCAGCGAGTGCTCGACGATCTGAACAACATTTTAGGGCAGAATTCTTCGACTCAGGTCGCTGCCAATCGGTAAACGCGCGCAGTGCGCATTCATCCGTAGCAGGTAGAGACGATTGCCCTCAATCGCCCGCTTCGCGAGGCGGGCGGTTCGAGTGAACCGCCCCTACCTCTGATAAGGAAGACCGTTGGATGAGATTATTTGCCGTGTTTCACCGCGATTGTCGCTGCTTTGACAGATCGAGCGCGATCACGAGGACACTGTAGAATAACAAAATCGCGGCGATCGGTACTAGCCAGACCCCCAACCCGGGATCGCCGCCGTAGGTAACGACTCCCCCCAGAAAAAAACCTAACGGGAACAGGATACCGGACCAGATCAAACCCAATGAGACCGATGGTCGAAGCTCAAACTGCTGGACGTTTCGCGCGGTCAAGGCGGCGACGATGTTGACCAGCGCCAGCGCCGTGCCGTGCGCGTGCGCCAGGGTGAACATCAGCCGGCGCATTTCGTTGCCGACATCGACGTACCAACCAACCTTGAAACCGTGCAGAGTCTCGAGCACGCCGCCTAACGATAAAAAGACAAGTAGCGACCACCAGCCAAAGCGCAGATTCCGATTAGAGGTGGACATCATTCCTATGTGTTTCGATTAGTTTTGAAGTTCAAGCCAACCGGCGAAGCGATGGCGCATTGAAAGCGATGCGGGGGCGCACCGCGCTCCCAGGGCACTACCTCCGAAATCCACCGCCAATGCGTATTTTGTTTCACGATAGCTTTCGGAGTGCGCACGCGTCTTCGCGTCGCTCTTAGCCAAATCTTCGCTCCCGTGGTCCAGCTGCTGATGACACCGCGTTAAGGAAATGACATATGGTGCCGCAGCGTGAAACATTTATTCCGCGAGAACGATTGGCTTGTTGTCGCGCTCGCTTCGCAGCCGCTCGAACGTATCCCGTCGAAAACGGCCGTCGCTTTCCAATGCCGCCTCCGTCGGATAGGTCAAACGAGGGTCGCGGATTTCGCGAAACCATTTGTCGTAAGCGCGGCCGCTCATCTCGCGGATGTAATCGTCGGACGCGGTGTAGATGAACGAAAAATCAGAGAAACCACGCAACGTCCGCAGCGATTTCCAGGCATCAAATCGCACCGCCGCGTAAGGATCGTTCAGGGTGTAAATAAGATAGGGATAGAGCCATTCGCGCCCGGCGGTTTTCTGCGCGCTTTCCCAACCCATTCCCCACGCGATCAGTGCGCGCTGGCCGGCGTCGCCTTTCACCAGCCATTGCACTGCCGCTGAAATGTTTTCATCGTCCGCCGTGAGTTGAGGCATTGGCTGGTGATACCATGATTCGAGCTTTTCCGCCGTCCACTTCAGCGTTTGATCAAGGTGACAAAGATTGCAAGCGTTGGGCCGGCCGTAATCGATACTTTCCTTCACCGTCGGCGAGGAAACCTGATGGCTGCGCATGGCGTGCAACAAACCGAACGTCGTTCGCGGCATGTGACAATTGTAACAACGGCTGCCGGGCGAATCTTTTTCATGATGGGTATGCGCGGGAATGTTTGCCGCCATGTTTTGGTGACATTGTAAACAGGCGGCATCGGAATCCATGTTTGGTTTCAACTGCGCGGTGCGCGCCCATTTTTGAATGCTCGTCTGCCCCGGTGAATCGAGATGCATTTCGTGGCACGAGATGCAGGAGAATTCTCCCCCGCGAAAACAGGGTGACTGCTGCACGCCGTTGAATTCGCGACCCGTCACTCGAATCATGCCGTCGCCCCAGAATCGATTGGTGAAGAAGTCGGGCTCAGATTGCCGGATGAAATCCTTTTGTTCGCTGTGATCAGGCGCATTTGGCTGAACGACGAAACGCTGCATCAGATCGTGAGCGCCGGGACGAAAGCCGCTGCCGTGGCGATTGAAGTCGATTTTGTCCGGCATGTTGTTGAATGCCCAGACACTGTGACATTGCCCGCAATCAAGGGCTGAATCCGTTCCTTTCAAACGCGACGGATTAGTAATTGTCGGGTCGGTTTTAGTGGTGAGATGCAGTTTAAAGCGCCGGATCGGATCGCGATTGGCTTCGATGTGCTCACGTCCTTCGCTGTGACAAGCTTCGCAGGCAATTCCGAACTCAGCGACCCGTGAGTCCCAACGGTTACCTTCGACGAAACGTGATTGTCCCTGGGTAACGTGGCAATCCATGCAGGCACCGTTCCACGCTCCGAGTGAATAATATTCCTTGAGGTCAGGCGGAATCAGGAATGTTTGCGCGACCGGCGCCCAGATTTTTTCTGGAACGATGTAAGCGAATGGAAATTGCAGCAAGGTGCGATCCTGTCCCGAGTCCAACCAGAGAATTTTCAAGGTATGCGAGCCGGTCTGCAGGACAATCTGCTGTGGTTCTCCGTAGCTGCCGCCCTCCGGCCGAATGCGAATAAAAAATTTGTCGCCGCGCCGTTCTCCCTTGTACTCGCGATGGTTAAATGTGAGGTCCAGTTTGTCGACGTCATCAGGCAGAACCGCCGCCGTCGCCACCTGCGTCATGGTGCGATGAAACGATCCGTGCCAGCTTTCGTAGTTCTCGATATGACAAGCCCGGCACGCATCCGAGGAGACGTAGCCGGGAACCGGCGATTGGATCGGCCGATTCTCCGGCGGTATCGCTGCGGTGCGAAACTCGCGAACCGAAACGATGGTAAGAACAGTCGCGCCTGCAATTGTGGCGACGATAAACAACACGTGCCACCAGGATCGAGATAACAAGGGCATTGCTCACGGCGACATTAAGAGAAGCATTGCGGCAGGCAAACATTCCGGTGAGCATCGAACCTTAAAGGCTGCGCGACGGGATCCCTCACCTTCGCTCAGGATGACGGAAGATGATGGGTGAACGAATCGGCGATTCGAGAGTCAGATTTACACAAATGGTTCCGGTGTTAGATTTTTCCGGGCTATTTTTTCGCCCGCACAACGTAAATGGAACAAAATCCACAATTTCCATCACCAGAAGAATTGAAATCGAAGCTGGCCGAGTTCATGAAATCAAACTTCGGCGACCGTGTCGCATTTACCACCGTCACCCAGCCAGAGATTGCTGAAACTGGCGCGGAGGAGAAAGAGCCGCCGGAAGACACCGAGGAATTCGAATTCCATTTTCTGCCACGTGACATCAAGGCGCATCTTGATCGTTTCGTCATCAAACAGGATGAAGCGAAAAAGGTGCTCTCAATCGCAGTTTGCGATCATTACAACCACGTCAATCATGTGCGCCAGCTGGAGAAGGAAAACGCCGGCGCCGCGAATGAACCCGAATACGCCAAGCAAAACGTTATTCTGGTTGGCCCGACCGGAGTTGGAAAGACGTATCTGATCAAGCACATCGCGGAGTTGATCAAGGTTCCGTTCGTTAAAGCGGACGCCACCAAGTTCAGCGAGACCGGCTACGTCGGCGGTGATGTCGAAGATCTCGTCCGCGAACTCGTGCACAAGGCGGATGGTGATGTGAACCGGGCGCAGTTCGGCATCATTTACATCGACGAGATCGACAAGATCGCTTCCTCGGGCAACATGATCGGGCGGGACGTCAGCGGCCGTGGCGTGCAAACGACGTTGCTGAAATTGATGGAAGAGACTGAGGTGCCGTTGCGGAGCGCGATGGATCTGCAGGGACAAATTCAGGCCGCCCTGGAATTTCAACGGCGGGGCAAAGCGAACCGGCAAACCATCAATACCCGTCACATCCTATTTGTCGTTAGCGGCGCCTTTGAACGTTTGAAGGAACAGGTTTCGCGTCGGGTCAAGGGTCAGATTGGATTCAGCGCCGAGCCCATTCGCGTGATGGACAACGAATTATTCCAGTTTGTCACGACCCAGGACTTTATTGAATTTGGGTTCGAACCGGAATTCATCGGGCGTCTGCCGGTGCGCGTGGTCTGCGAAGAATTGAGGGCAGACGATTTGTTCAGCATCATGAAGTATTCAGAGGGCAGTTTGCTCCGGCAATACGAACGAGCCTTTCGCGCCTACGGCATCGCCATCAGTTTCGAAGATGAAGCATTACGATTGATGGCTGAAACGGCGGCGTTGGAGAAGACGGGCGCGCGCGGTCTGCTCACGGTATGGGAAAAGCTGTTTCGCGATTTCAAATTTTATCTCGCCGGTTCCGGTATCAGCCAGCTACGCGTCACCGCTGAACTGGTACGCGAACCGAAAGCGGTACTCGATCGGCTACTGGCGGAAGGTCACAAACACGAAGCTGTCGCGCTCGATAGCCAAGTCGATGTTTTTGTTGAATCATTCCATCGGCAGCATGATCTCGAAATCGATTTCGAAGAGGCCGCGCGGCAGCGGTTGGTCGAACGAGCGCAAAAAGAAAAAATGTCGATCGCGGATTTGACGGCGCATTTGTTTCGCGATTTTCATTTCGGATTGAATCTTGTGCGCAAAAATTCTGGCCAAAATAAATTCATTTTCCCGGTGTCGGCAGTGGACGCTCCCGACAAGTATCTCAGCGAATTGGTGGTGCAATCCTATTATCCGACACGGCAGATGAACCCGTCTGCGCCCGGCGAAGGCGCGGCGGGCGAAGCTCGATGAAACGTTCGCTCATTTCCGCACTTATCATCGCGATCGTCGCCGCGGTGCTCGGGGTTATTTCGCACGCTGCTGGATGGTTTCACGGAATCGAGGTGCCGTTGAGGAACTGGCTCGAAAGGCTGAATGGGCCAGGGCACGACTTAAACAAGATCGTCCTGTACAGCTTCATCTTGCTGCTGGGTTTTGCCACAGCTTGGATGACCCTCACCAGCGGTCGCCGGCACCGCATCGCCATACTTGTGCTGGCGTTCATTGCGGAGCTGCTGGCCTTAAGCTGGGTTTGTTCGCTGTATCGTGTTTTCTTTGCGCCGTTGCCGGTGATTGCTACCGTCGCTCTCAGTTACGGTGTGGCGATGGCTTACCTTGCATTTGCAGGACGCAAACGCGGCGGTGTTCCGCTGACCTTGTTCGACGGCAAACTCTCGCGTGGCGAGAT
>JBKPQI010000095.1:0-8564 GCA_046733975.1 Verrucomicrobiota bacterium | reverse complement strand
ATCAAATCGGCCATGACCTATCCCGTCATCGTCGTCTGCATTGCCTTCGCCATTACCACCTTCCTGATCGTGCGCGTTGTCCCGATTTTTGGCGAAATTTTTGCCGACTTTGGCGCCAAACTTCCCGCGCCGACGCAATTTTTGATCGATGTCAGTGAATTTGTCCGCGGAAATTGGTACTTCCTGATTCTTGGTATCGCCGGCGGAATTTTTGGCATTCGCAGCTTTTTGCGCTCCACTCGGGGCAAACAGCTCTGGGATCGTTGGAAACTGAAGCTCCCGGTTTTTGGTCCGCTGGTTCACAAGATTTGCATGTCACGCTTTGCCCGTACCTTCGCCCAACTGATCCGCAGCGGCGTCCCCATTCTGGAAGTGCTGGATATTGTCGGCGGGTCGTCCGGCAATCACGTTGTTGAAACCAGCATTAAAGAAGTCGGCGCCGACGTGGAGAAGGGCGACAACCTTTCGGTTGCACTTTCACGTAAGACGATTTTCCCGCCCATGCTTCTGCGCATGGTCGCGGCGGGCGAGGCTACCGGCAAGATCGACACCATGCTGGAAAAAATGGCCGATTTCTGGGACGAAGAAATTGAGGCGATGCTGGACGCCCTCACTTCACTCATTGAACCAATGTTGATCGTTTTCCTCGGCGTGATCGTCGGCGGAATTGTGATCGCGATGTTCCTGCCGATCTTCAAGTTGAATGAAGTCGTGTCTCAGAACAAGAGCAACTGACTTGGGTTGTGTCACAGAGCAATAGCTAAGGAGAAGCTGCTCAAAGACAGGGGAGGGGCGGGTCGAAAGGCCCGCCTCTTTCCTTTTGTCTACATCCCGCTATTCGCGGTCTTGTTCATTCTCCTGATCGCACCTGAAATGTTCGCAGTTTCAGCGGCCATTTTATCTGGCGCGCGTGCCCCGGTTCGCGCCAAACGCTCTCTAACTCGTGCCTGAGCGAATCGGTCGGATCAAATCCACGCGCCGCGATAAACTTTTTTGTCGCCGACCAGGTCCGAAGATAACCAATCAGCTGATCGACGTTCCATTGCTGGCGCATCTCGAACCGGCCGGGTGCCAGCTCATCGAACGGGAAATGGACGTTCGCGAAATTATTTTCTACTAACGCGCGCTCCGGCGGCCAAAAGGGCGCCGTTGTTTCGTGGTAGAATTTCGACACAACGGCGTCGACTTCTGGATTGACGCTCAGGTGCAAGTAAGTCGAGATCGCCAGAGTGCCACCTTCGTTTGAAACCCGTTTCGCTTCCGCGAAAAAGCGATCCATATCGAACCAGTGTAAGGCCTGCGCCACCAGAGTTAAGTCGACCGAACCCGATTCGATTCCACTCGCCTCGGCCGATGCGACCCAGTAGCGGATGTTGGGGTGTGATTGCGCGCTTTCAATTTGCTGCGCGCTCGCATCGGTGGCGACGACTTTTTCAAAATGCTGAGCCAACCCCAGTGCCGCCTGCCCGTTGCCAGTCGCACAATCCCATGCCAGTGCGCGAGCGCGGGAAAGAGAGGCCAGATGGTCGAATAGTTCCGCTGGATAATTCGGCCGAAACTTCGCGTAATCAGCGGCGTGCCCCGAAAAATGGTCCTTGAATTTCATACCCTCAGTTCCAAGCTGATCCCGATTCGTTAGCCGACGCCACCTGCCGCACCCGTGCGTATAATTCGCGGTAGATACGTTCCACGGCGGTGGCCGGGTCTTCCAGCATCATCGTCTCTTTGATTTTGCTGGCGTAAATAGGGAAAGCGAATGGCGAAACCACCGGCAGTTCGCGCAACCGCCAGTCGAAATGCTGCACCCGATCAAGGAAAGCATTTGCCTCGTCGCCATCGAGGAAAATTTGAGTTGCCTGTCGATATGCCTCCTCCAGCAACGGATGATCCGGTTCGTGCGCCTGTAAAACTCGGAAAATCGTCTCTGTGCTCCACTGCAAATGCTTTCGGGCACGCTGCTGGCCCGGATAATTCCGCGGCACCATCAGAGCGGTTTGAGCAACTCCGCGGAATTGCCACTTGACCAATTCCGATCCTCGCAGCGCCAGTCGCAAATCCTCTTCCGCGCCTTCCCGTTCAAAGCAAAGTCGCCAATCCTCCAGCGTTAGCTCCTGAAATCGATTCAGGGTCAGCAGGAATCCGAAGTCGTCAATAGTCACCAGTGCATTACCGCCGCTTCGATTCTTCATCCGCCAGGCGACGATGCGGGAAAGTGCATCGTTGGCGCTGCGCCCGATCAAAGCGTGGAAAAAATAATGGGAATAATCGTCATCGCGATAGAGTTCGATCAACATCGACTTGCCCGTGGGCACATCGGAAACAGCGAGCTGCGCGCGAAATTGTTCCACCATCGCCTGCGCGTTCGCTAACGAGATTTGGTAGTGCTCGACCAGCCAATCTACTGAGACGGCATCGTTTCTTTCGTGTTGCAATCGATTAGCCAGATCAGCCCGCAATTGCCGCACCGCTCGCGCGACGCCGGAGGTGAGCGGCATCTTGGCCGCGTTCCAACGTGGAATGGTGGGCAATTGACCATCCGCACGTTCAACAAACGCTTCTTGCACTCCGGTATCGATCAACCGCAAAACCCGTCCGCCGAGGACGAAAAGGTCGCCGATTTGCAGCCCTTTAATAAAACCTTCTTCCACCGAGCCAAGACGGCGGCGCCTCAGCATGACGTCGACGAATCCCTCGGAAACAATGGTGCCGATATTGACCAGGAACTCGCGCGCCACGCGTTTATTTGCCAAAGAAACCACTCCGTCATCCTCGACGGAGATTTTTCCGAAAACCCCGCGGTATTGTTGCGCGAGGGCTTCGCCGCCGCCCTCGAGATAACCCAACACGCGATCGAACTCTTCGCGCGCGAGATCGTGAAATGGTCGCGCGCGCGTGATGAGGTGATAAATGGAGTCGGCTGAAGCGGGCGCCAGCGCAACGATGCCAACAATATGCTGGGCCACGACATCGAACGGTTTGTTCAGGATCTTGATCGGGTCGAGTGCGCGCTCGCGCACAAGTTTCGCCGTAACGGTCGCCTCGACGAGGTCGTTGACGTTGGTGGCGACAAGGATGCCGTGGCTGCTCTTGTTGAGCGAATGTCCTGATCGACCGATACGCTGAATAGCGCGTGAAACGCCTTTCGGAGTGGCGACCATGACGACGAGATCGACTGCGCCGATATCGATCCCAAGTTCGAGGCTGGTCGAGCAAACGACTGCTCGCAGTTCGCCATTCTTCAAACGATCTTCAACCGCGAGTCGAACGCTGCGATCAAGCGACGCATGATGAATCTCGATCGCGCTCGCCAGTTCGGGAAGCTGCTCACGCAATCGCAATCCTATTTGTTCGGCGGCGGACCGAACATTCGTGAAGACAATGACGGACCGCCGCTAACGAATTAACTGCGACAGCTCGGCGTAAAGGCGCGCGCCGGTGTAACCCGATGGTGGATAGGGATCGCGTCGGATGGGAGAGAACACGTCGACGATTTGTTCCTTCTCCATACGCGCTTCAGCGATGCGGCATTTCCGGCCGACGCCCACGAGAAATTCAGCAAGTAAATCGAGTGGCGCAGCGGTAGCGGAAAGACCAATACGGCAGAGCGGCAGACGTAGAGGCGGTTCCCCCGAACCCCCCGCCTGGGTTAGTTGTCGTGGACGACTGGGGTCAATCGTCTCTGCCAGCGCCTCCAGGCGCTCGAGGGAAATGCTCAGGTCTGCCCCGCGCTTGTTGCCAGCAAAGGAGTGCAATTCATCGACGATGACAAATTCGATGTCGGCAAGATGTTGTGCGTAGCTTTCCTGGGCCAGCAGGATGGCGAGGGATTCGGGGGTGGTAACGAGGAATGGAGCCGGCCTATTGCGGAATTTCGTTCGCTCCGTCGCGGTGGTATCGCCCGTTCGCGCGTGAATACGCAATTCTCTTTCCAAGCCCATGCCGGCAATGGGTGCGCGCAAATTCTTCTCGATGTCATAAGCGAGCGCGCGTAATGGAGAAACATACAGGCAGCGCACGCCCGGCTTCAGACCGCCCGAGTCAAGTTGTCGAAGAAGCGAATCGAAAACTCCGAGGAAGCCGGCGAGCGTTTTTCCGCTTCCCGTCGGGGAGGCGAGCAGGATCGATTCGCGCTTGAGCACAGATGGAACACAGAGCAACTGCGCGTGGGTGAAGGCGGGAAAAGTGGCGTGAAACCATTGACGCAGTCGCGGATGCAGTTTTTTAGAGAGAGACTTTTGCGAGAGCGCGGCCGCATCTGCCATTCTTCACCACTCGGTCATCCCGAGCGCAAGTCGAGGCATCCCGGAAAGTAGCTTTAAGTTTGCGGAACGGAATCCCTCGACTTCGCTGAGGATGACGGCTTGTTAATGCGCGGCGTTTGTTCTTCTCCGTTTAGCCATCGCCGCTTCGAAATCGATATCAGTTCGAGCTACCTGCACTTCGAAATCGTCGAATATCGTGTGTCCATTCTTTGCTTTCCATTGCTGGACATTCGCCTGCGTGTAGATGTTTTTATCTGAGCTTGTTTGCGTAAGCCGTGAACCGTAAGGAGCGAGCAGGACCTGTTTTTCATTCGCAAAACCAATAACAGTTTTACTTGTTCCACCTCCGCTCCAGGCCTGGCCCAACCACACACTACCATCAGGTTCAACCGTCAGCTCAGTGTCTTTGTCTCGACCGCCGTAGGTATGTCGCAAAGCCTCGTAATCAATGTAACGAACCGAGCTAATAATAGGTCGACGATCTTGGCCGAAATGCTCCAAGGGTTTGCGTGGTCGACTCACGGCTTCGTCGATCACGCCAAGATTTGATTGGAGGGTGTGACGAATCTGTTCGTATTCAGCGAGGCTAAATCGATTTGGACTAACGAAAATTGGCCAGGGATCGTCCGTGCTGTTTCTTCGGAAATGCTGGAAATTTTGGACTGCAGTTGGTGCAACGTAAAGGCGCGCGCCGGGTTTCAGCTTATCGACCAAGCGAGTGTTCTTTCCGTCGAGGTATCGCAGCTCGAATGTGACGTAGGTGGTTTCAAATGTCGTGACATGATCTTCATGAAGAACGAGTCTGCCGCGTCCACATGGCAGGTCGAAGACGTTGTGCTCTGTGCGTTTGCTGCAGGCGGTAAAGGACAGAACGCCCACGGCGGTTGTTACCATCGCCATGTATGAGGGCCACTGGCGCGTCCTCGCTTCTTTCACGCTGCAAGGTCCCGTCATCCCGAGCGAAACGCCAGTCCGGCTCGGACTCGAGGGATCCCGATGCGGTACCTTTAAGCTAGCTCCGCGGGTCCTCGACTTCGCTCGCTCGGTGGCCAGCGCTGCCACCGCCGCGGGATGACCGAGGTGCAGAGCTCAGCCTTCGGGATTTACCGGAAAGTGTTTGTTTTTTAAATGCTCAGGGACCGGCGCGGTTTGCTCGGATTCGATCTCTTCGCTGGCCGCGGCTAACGATTCGTACGCTTGGCGGCTCTTTTTTGCATGACACATGTAGGCGGTAGCGTGCGCCAGCGGGATGCGCGCTTCCGGCATGCCGACAAATTCAACGGCATGCTGCATGGCAATGGCGAGCGGGAGAGCCTGTGGATCCGCCAGGCCGACATCTTCACTGGCGAAAATGACAATGCGGCGCGCGATGAAACGAAAATCTTCACCAGCGTGCAGCATTTTCGCCAGCCAATACATTGCGCCCTTCTCGTCCGATCCGCGCATGCTCTTGATAAACGCGCTGATGGTGTCGTAATGCGCGTCGCCTTTCTTGTCATAAACCACTGCTTTGCTTTGAATACTTTCTTCGGCGACCTGCAGGGTGAAATGGATGACCGGTCCCTTTATCGGCGCTGTGTCAGCGCCGGTCTTTTTCCCTCGGCGGTCAAACACCGCTGCTACAGGTTCGGGCGGCGTGGTTAGCACTCCGACCTCGAGTGCATTCAAACATTTGCGCGCATCACCGTCGCTCAGCTTCGCCAGATGCCGACGCGCATCCGCGTCCATTTTGACATTATATTTTCCGAGACCGCGCTCCGAATCTGCCAGGGCACGATCGATTAAGATTTCAAGTTGCTCGACCGTGAGAGGCTCCAGCCGGAAGACGAGCGAGCGCGAAACCAACGCGCTATTCACATAGAAGTACGGATTGTAAGTAGTAGCGCCGATCAGCCGCAGGTTTCCGCTCTCGACGTCGGGCAGGAGAATGTCCTGCTGCGCCTTGTTAAAATGATGAATCTCGTCAATGAATACGATCGTTTTTCGGCCGGCGGTTCGAAGCCGATTGGCTGCCGCTGCCACTACTTTCCGCATTTCTGCGACGTTACTTTCCACTCCGCTCAGGCGGAGAAATTCGGAGTGAGTCATTTCCGCAACAACGTGCGCAAGCGTGGTTTTGCCGGTACCTGGTGGACCGGAAATAATCAGCGAAGGGAGGCGGTCGGCTTCGATGGCGCGGCGCAAGAGTTTGCCCGGCGCGAGGATGTGTTCCTGGCCGACAAATTCCTCGAGGGTGCCGGGACGCATTCGCGCGGCCAAAGGTGCGGCGGCGCTGACGCGCTCTAGATTCTCGGCCTCAGTTTTGGCGAACAAGTCCTGCATTGCGATAAACTTACGGCGACGTGGCTTTAACGCATGTGTAAATATGCGCGAGTGCACCTGGGGCGTACCAAGGACCGCCTGTTTCTACCTGCCGCTTAAAGTATGTCGGCCCTGGGAGCCGCCGCTTATTGAAAAGTCGGCAGCCTAAAGACAGCCGTTCCTTGAAACTTCGCCGCTGGCACAGCTTGCGCTCTGTTTCATCTGACGAAACAATTTGTCATGCGTGTGGGGATTTTCGTTTTGGGCTTAGCAATTGCATTTGCCGGGAAGACACAAGCTGCCGTGACGTTACCCATGCCAACGGTTTTCAAAGGAGAAAACCGTTTCGAGCAACTCGTGGCGCGCGCGAAAGCCGACAACTGGAGCTCACTTCCAATCGGGGAACGGACCGCGGCAGTAGGTCAGGCGATGGTCGGAACCCCCTACCGCTCGTTTACGCTCGAAGTCGATAACCGGGTTGAGTCGCCTTCGGTTAATTTTACCGGCCTGGACTGCTGGACCTTTTTTGAAACAGCGCTGGCATTCGCCCGCATGCTTGGTGAACCGGAAGAAAATTGGACGCCCGCGCGGTTGTTGCACTTCATTGAAGTGGATCGGTATCGTGGTGGTGAATGCACCGGCGCATATCTCTCGCGGCTCCATTATCTGGAAGACTGGCTTTACGATAATAATCGCCGCGGTCTGGTTACAGACCTGACCCGTTCGCTGGGTGGCGTGAGCGTGCCGCATTCGGCGCGAGAAATGACTAATGGGTGGCGGCACTATCGCTATCTCGTGCACAATCGCGCCCTATTGCGACCGCTGGCCGAAATGGAAAACGATGTTTCTTCGCGACCACTTTACGAGATTCCCAAGCGGAGCGTTGCCGGAATCGAATCGCAGCTGCACAGCGGCGATATCATTGGCATCGTCTCTCGTGACGGTCGTTACACGTCATCGCGGGCGACATCGCATGTCGGGCTCGCGTTGCGCACTTCAGACGGCAGCCTCCATTTCATGCATGCGTCGGCCCCGCACAATTACGGAAGAGTGGTGATCGATTCGCGGCTCTCAGATTATCTTTATCGCTATAGTTCCGACACCGGAATACTGGTGGCGCGTCCCTTACGGTAACAACGATGTTCCCCGGCGGCTTCTAGCAGCGGTCTCTGACCGCCGAGACGTTTATGCTTTCGGCGCTCATAGCAACCGATCAAGCGGGCGCGACACAAATCTCAATCCTCTTTGCGGCTGCGAAATTCGATCAGTAATTCTTCGAGCCGGGTGATGGCAGCTTCGGCGTCGGCACCTCGTGCTTCCAGCATCGCTGTGGCACCGCGGTCGAGATTAGCGCGAAGGACATCGATCAAGCTGGAAGCCGAAAATCGCTGCTTGTCCTTGATCAAGGTTATTTCGGACCGAAATCTGTTGGCGACTCGGACGAATTCAGCCGCAGGTCGAGCGTGCAAGCCAAGTTCGTTCTGAACAGTAATCTCTCGGGCGACGACGATGGATTTGTCGTCAGGATGTGATCGACGCAGGATCATGGATTAGTGCCCCAGCGGCGGTGAAGGAAGCGTTCCACCGGCGAAAACAGAATTTTATCGGCGAGGAGACCGATGACAACGATCACCAGCATGACGCCAATGACCTGGTCCATGGCGTTGAGCTCGCGTCCATAATGCAGGAGCTGGCCAAGTCCAAATCCGGTTAGGATAGTGACGAAGATTTCGGCAGCCATGAGCGAGCGCCAGGCGAAAGCCCAGCCTTGCTTCATCCCGCTAACGATAAATGGAAGGGCGGCCGGCAAAATAACTTTCAACCAAATGTGCAAACGCTTCGAGCCCATGGTCAGCGCCGCGCGTCGATAAATCGGCGGCACATGCCGCACCCCGGTATCGGTGGCGATCACGACCGACCAAAGCGTTCCCATAACCACAACGAAGAGCATGGCGGCTTCGGTTTGGCCAAACCACAAGAGCGCGAGCGGCACCCAACAAA
>JBKPQI010000094.1:0-4289 GCA_046733975.1 Verrucomicrobiota bacterium | reverse complement strand
AGCGCTAGCAGATTGCCGTTTAACGACATTTGGACGTAACACGGCCGGTGGCCATAGGTCTCAGCCAGGACGCGGGCCCAGCCGGTCGAATGAAAAATGGTTGCCTCACGATGCATTGTGATCGTCTCCTCCCAGGATTTTTCTGAGAGAGGGTTTACGAGCTCAGCATGCAATGAAGTTCGCGTATTTGGACCGTCGCCAGAATCCGGTTTTGGCAAAGAGCGGAGCGGCGGCGCGATTGGCGTCGACGCGGCTGCTGGCGGCTCTTTCATCTGACTGGCGCCTTTCATGCCATCACTCCGGAAT
The DNA here is from genome assembly GCA_046733975.1 of Verrucomicrobiota bacterium. Taxonomy (GTDB): domain Bacteria; phylum Verrucomicrobiota; class Verrucomicrobiia; order Chthoniobacterales; family UBA10450; genus AV69. The sequence continues at coordinate 3,983 of JBKPQI010000094.1, read as the reverse complement.
TAACAATTTCCGTAACTGTTTCGATAACGTAGTCAACCTGCGTTTCAGTAAGCTCGGGGAACATTGGCAGGGAGAGAAATTCTCGCGCGATCTGTTCCGATACTGGAAATGCGCCGGTCTGATGCCCCAAAGTGGCATAGGCCTGCTGGAGATGAACTGGCACTGGATAATGTACGCCGCACCCGATGCCACGCGCTTCCAACTGCCGCATCACTTCGTCTCGATCGGGGACTCGAATGGCATAAACATGATAGACGTGACGCGCGTATTCAGCCTCGGTGGGAGCGATAATTTCTTCGATCCCGTTGAAAGCAGCAGTGTAACGAGCAGCATGCGCACGGCGCCGTTCGTTTCCCCGCTCCAGGTTTTTCAACTTGATGGCAAGACACGCGGCTTGGATGGCGTCCATGCGGCAGTTCCAACCAACGACAGTGTGATGGTATTTCCGCGACTGTCCATGATCGCGCAGAATTCGAATTTTGTCGGCTAGTTCGAGATCATTCGTGACAATGGCCCCTGCCTCACCGAGCGCGCCGAGATTCTTTCCGGGATAAAAACTAAAACACCCAATGTCGCCGAGTGAACCAGCTCGTCGACCTTTGTACTCGGCGCCATGGGCTTGTGCCGCATCTTCGATAACAGGGATACCATGCTGACGGCCGAACTTCACGATCGGATCCATATCGGCGGTTTGTCCGAAGAGATGCACCGGAACGATTGCTTTCGTACGACTCGTCAGAACATGAGCTAATGCCGCCGGAGCCATGGTATAAGTCCGTTCATCGACATCGACGAAGACCGGCTTGGCGCCGCAGTAGGTGATCGCTTCGGCTGTCGCCATGAACGTGCTCGGCACAGTAATGACCTCATCACCGGGTCCCACGCCGCAGGCCAGCAAAGCCAGCCACACGGCCTCAGTTCCACTGCCCAAGCCAACACCGTGATCGCATTTACAAAAGGCGGCGAATGCTTCCTCAAAATCAACGACGGCGGGTCCTCCGGCAAAAATCCCGCTGTCGATAACATCGGCAATGGCGCTTTTGAAGTGGCCGCGGAGCGGAGCGTGATGGGCTTTAAGATCTAAGAACGGGACTTTCATTATTCAGAGAAACTGGATTGTTAAACAAACGGGCTGGATTTCCGGCAACAGTGGCATTGGGCGGGACGTTTTTTGTTACGACACTACCTGCGCCGACAATGGCGTTCTCGCCGATGGTGATCCCGCCAAGCACCGTCACGCCGGAACCGATTGATGCGCCGCGCTTGACGATAGTTACTTCGCAACGCCAGTCGTCTTCCGTCTGCAACTCACCGTTGCGATTGGTTGCGCGCGGATACTTGTCGTTGATAAAAGTGACCCCATGGCCAACGAAAACATTGTCCTCCACCGTCACGCCTTCACAGATAAAGGTGTGACTGGAAATCTTGCAGCGTGCGCCGATTTTGGCGTTCTTCTGGATTTCCACAAAAGATCCAATTTTCGTTTGGTCGCCAATTTCACAGCCGTAGAGATTGACGAAGCCAAAGATGCGCACATCGCGTCCGAGCTTTACGTCTGGAGCGATTAGTTGGTGTGTTCCCCGGCCGTCGCTCATACCGCGAGCGGCCCTACCTGAACGGCTCCGCGACTTTGTTTCGGCCGTCGCGGAACGACGCCATCGTCGCGTTTTCGAAGGAAGTTGACCGGCGCGCCGTTAGCTTTGAGTGAAGCTGTCGCCGCTTCCAGAATAGTGACCAGTTCCAAGCCGGAACGGCCGCTGGTCGTTGGTTCCATTCCACTTTCGATACAGTCGATGAAGTGCTGGCACTCCACCTTCAGTGGCTCCTCCTGTTGAATGTGAGGAATATAGCTGTCTCCGTAATGATAGGAGTAATGGAACTCGGCAAAGGTATCGTAGTGCGGCGGGCGATCGACTCGCACGTCGTAAACCCGAATCTTTTCCAGCGGCTGCAGATCATCATAAACGATCATTCGGCGCGTTCCTACAATTGTCATCTCCCGGACTTTCCGCGGTTCAAGCCAACTGCTTTGGATGGTTGCAAATTTCTTATTCCGAAAAGAAAGCGATAGATTTGTGACATCCTCGATACCAGAGGTGACGTGCGCATTACCCTGGCAATTCACCGTGAGCGGTAATTCACCGAGGATGTGTAGGATGATGGAGATGTCATGTGGTGCGAGGTCCCAAACCACATTGATATCTTTCTGGAACAACCCGAGGTTCAGACGACGCGAGTTGATGTAACGGATATCGCCGATGTCTCCGGCATTAATGATGTCGCAGATTTTCCTGACGGAAGAAGAATAAAGGAAGGTATGACCGCTCATCAGGACGACACCTTTTTCATCCGCAATCTCGATCAGCTCTTCGCATTCTGCCGCCGATGCGGCGAGCGGTTTCTCCACCAAGACGTGCTTCCCGGCAAGCAGGCTGGCCTTCGCTAGCTTGTAGTGGTAGGCGACCGGCGTCGCGATGGCGAGGGCATGAACGTCCGGATCGTTGATGATTGTCGCGGCGTCGGTGTGGCCGTCGACATCCGAGTAAAGCGTGCGCAGATGCCGCAACCGGCTCTCGTTAACGTCGCAAATGGCCTTGAGCCGGCAACTGTTAAGCGTCTTGAAATTACGAACGAGGTTCGGGCCCCAATAACCGCACCCGATTACCCCAACATTAATCAGTGATGACATTTGGTTCTAAGTTTTTACCGGCGGGGTGGGTTGAGCACCAGAGCGTGACAGGGGTCGCGCCGAGTCCGCAAGCTGCGCCAGGATTGCGGGCAGAGTTCGCAGAATAATCTTCACATCCAGGGAAAAGGAGATGTTGCGCGAGTAAAAAATATCCATCTCAATCATTTCGCGGAAGGTCGTCTGATTTTTGCCGTTAACCTGCCAAAGTCCGGTCAGGCCGGGAAGAGCGTTGACGCGTGCGCGCTGTTCGGGGGCGTAGCGCTCGAATTCGCCGACGGTGCACGGTCGCGGCCCCACCCAGCTCATTTCTCCTCTTAGAACATTGAAGATTTGCGGCAATTCATCCAGTCCGGTCGCCCTCAGAAACTTACCACCGAGAATCAGACGTGGATCCGTGGCATCGAGCTTGATCATGGGTCGGTCACTCAGGATCAAGTGCTCGAGGTAAGCTTCATGCACATGAGTTTCGGCATTAACTTTCATCGTGCGAAACTTCATGAGCATAAAACGGCGGCCTTTAAAGCCGATCCGCGGTTGACGATAGAAGATTGGGCCTGGCGACGTGACGGCAACCCACAGCGCAATCAGCGTCATCACCGGTAGCCAAAAAGGAAAAAGCACGGCGACAAGCAAAAGATCAAGGAGCCGTTTCCACTTCGGCAGAGCAGCCGCAAGGTCCTCAGGGCTACACGAATTGCAGTTCGGCGTCTGCGCGACTTCGGCCTCGCCACGGTGGACGCGTGCCACTTCGGTCACCAGTTTATGAAGCAGACGAGTCACTTCGGCGGTTTTTGGTTGTTCCGCCGATGGGACTCGATCGAGACGCGATCTGCAATTTGCTGTTCTAAATTCGGTTATCCTGCCGTCCATGATTCGGTGATTTCTGCGTAACGCTCCGCGGGACCGAGACACGCTGCCGCCCGTGGTTGCTGGCATCAATTTTTAGCCAGAACCCTTCTCCACACTAATGGTCGCGGTCACTCTCCCACGCGGACACGCTATAATTTCCACGCTTACTAGAGCTACAACTTTAACGAGTTTTCGTCAACTGCATTCGCTCTTATTTTTAAAGGTTTTTATGCTGCTTGAAATTAGTACTCTTTCTCCTCCTGGTTGCAATTAAACTGCCGCTTTTTCGATTAGTCGCGCCACCATCGCGACGCGCTCTCGACAGCTTCTCTCAGCAAAAATCATCCCACCTTGGCAATGGTCCTGTAACCTCTCGGGAAACTGAAACAACAGCGCGAACTCCCTGCCCCAACGAGATGGAACGAAAGGGCTCACACTCTCCGCC
>JBKPQI010000093.1:0-10157 GCA_046733975.1 Verrucomicrobiota bacterium | reverse complement strand
TGCGCACGAACGAACGCGGCGATGGCACCTGGATTGTCACCTTACAAAGTCAAAATCATCGGCCGGTAGGCACGATTTACATCGGTGCGAACAAGGGAACAGTGACGCGCACCGAAGGCATGTTTGCTGGTGCGCCGATGGACGCCATTGTGGAAGATCACCGCGAGGGAAATATCGAGGACGAACAGCACACTGGCGATAATCCCATCATGCGCAGTGTCCGGCATATGTTTTACAGGGCACGCGATCAGGCGCAGGACACGTTTAAGCGCGTGCGCCACAATTTTGCCGATTTTATCCGCGGCAGCGACTGAGGGCCGTTTCCGACGGATCGCTTGGATCTCTGCAAGGTGGATCCAGCAGTCTCTGGCTCGATGTCGAATAAAGCGGCGAAGCTGCAATTTCCTTAGCATCGCCCGGCGGAGCGGCCGATCCACCTTGCTTCGGACTCGCTTGGCAAAACTACAGCTAATTTCGGAAGCGCAAAGCAAGGCCATTCACAATTTATTGTAAAGACCTGTTCCAGGCACGACACTAGACTGGTGACTGAAAATTCACGCGATCAAATCTGGCCGTCGCTCGATTATTCGGAGTGGCGGGAGACGTGCGCGACGTTGCAATTGTGGACGCAAATCGTCGGTAAGATCAGGCTGGCGCTCGGGCCGTGGATCAACCATTCCTGGGGTGTCACTTTGTACGTCACAACTCGGGGTTTGAGCACGTCACTTATTCCCTATGGTTCGCGCGCGTTTGAAATCGAGTTTGATTTTACCCGGCATGAATTACGCATCATCACGGCCGAGGGTGACGAGCGTGTGCTGGTGTTGCGGCCGCAGACGGTTTCGAATTTTTATCGCGACATTATGAACGATTTACGAGAGCTGGGCATTGAGGTACATATCGTCCGCACGCCAAACGAAACCCTGGAAGCGATTCCGTTCGACCGCGATGAGAAACATGCCGCTTACGATCTGGAATACGCCAACCGCTTCTGGCGCGTCCTGCTGCAGACCGATCGCGTTTTCAAGCAATTCCGATCGAAATTTTGCGGCAAATGCAGCCCGGTGCATTTCTTCTGGGGTAGTTTCGATCTGGCGGTGACTCGTTTCTCCGGGCGACCGGCGCCGCCGCACCCGGGCGGCGTTCCACATTTGCCGGACGCGATCACGCGCGAAGCTTATTCGCAGGAGGTAAGCAGCCTCGGATTCTGGCCGGGAAACGAGCAAGTCCCGACGGCCCTCTTTTATTCTTATGCTTATCCTTCGCCAGATGGTTTCGCGGAGGCGGAAGCAAAACCGGCAAGCGCATATTTTCATCCGCAACTGCGGGAGTTCGTTCTACCTTATGAGGAGGTACGTTGCGCCGAATCACCCGACGACGCCATCCTCGATTTCGCGCAAAGCACTTACGACGCTGCTTCCAGCCTCGCCAGGTGGGACCGCGCCGGCTTGGAAGAAAAGAAGCCGGAATTGCCTCGCGCCCGCAACCTGTAGGCGCTTCCCTGTGGGAAGCCCGCGCCTCGACGGCTACCATTCTGATCGAGCAAATCGGCTGCGAAAGATTAGGACAAAGAGCAGCTGAAGAACAGCAAACCTTCCTTGCATTCGACCGCTCGCTCACCGTAATTGTGTCACATGATTGGTGTGGATGAGGCGACCGCCGAGCACGGCGCCTGGCGGGATGTCCCGCAAGGCTGGCGACAACTTTACGGCGATTTCAACAAATTGGGTGTCAGCGTCGAGTGGCACGATTTTCAAACATCTCGGTCACTGGACTGGGGCCGCAGTTTTCATCCGCAAAGCATCGAGTTCTGTTTAAATCTGAACGGTCGCGGCGAAGTCCGAACATCGCGCACACGCAGCGATTATTTTCCCGGTGCGTCCGGTTTTTATGCTGTAACGGATGATCCGCTTACCGCGACGCGCGAGGCGAACGATCATCATCAATTCGTTACTTTGGAATTTTCGCGGGCGCATTTGCAAAAGCAGCTCGCACAAAATGTCAGCGACCTCGATGGGGCTATGCGCGAATCAATTTTTGAGAACGGTGTGCACGTGTCGAGGCCCCGTCCGATGACTTCGGAGCAGCGCAAGGTGGTGGCTTCGCTGAGCCAACCGCCGGTGGCCAAAGCTGCCCAAATCCTGTGGTATCAAAGCAAGGCGCTGGAGTTGATGGCCCATTTCCTTTTCGAACCGAAGGATCCGGAATTTTTTTGCATGCGCCAGAAACGGGTGGCGCGCGATCGGGTGGAGCGAACGAAGGAATTACTCCGTCGTGATCTGGCCAACCCGCCGACGCTGGAAATGCTCGGGCAGGAAGTCGGCTGCAGCCCATTTTATTTGAGCCGGATTTTTTCGCGAGAAGTCGGCCTCACTATTCCGCAATATCTCCGTCATATCCGCATGGAACGCGCGGCCGAGCTTTTGCGAAGCGGCCGGTATAATGTCACTGAAGCAGCGATCGAAGTCGGCTATTCCAGCCTGAGCCATTTCAGCAAGGCATTCTGCGAAACGACAGGTTGTTGCCCGGTGCTGTACCCGGCGGCCAAAAACGTGATTCTCGATCGCTGACGCGCCGTCGCCCGCCCGTCTTCCTCAGGAAAATCGAAGGATCCCGCGTCGTTGGCTTAAAGCTTTCGCAACGGGATAACTCGACTACGGTCGGAGTGACAATAACGATTAAATGAAGATCCAGCGCGCCCTCATCTCTGTTTCCGACAAAAAGGGAATCGCCGACTTCGCTCGTGCCCTTGAAAAGCAGGGCGTCGACATTATTTCCACCGGCGGCACGGCGGAATTATTGCGTAAAAAGAAGATCCCTGTTCGGGATATTTCCAGTTTCACTGCCTTCCCTGAAGTCCTGGAAGGCCGGGTGAAAACTTTGCATCCGCGCGTGCATGGCGGGTTGCTCTACAAACGTGGTAACCCACACCATGAGAAGGAGGCGCGCGATCAAGGCTTCGACCCGATCGATCTCGTCGTTGTTAACCTTTATCCTTTTGAGCAAACCATCGCCAAACCGGACGTGACGCTTGCCGAGGCGATCGAAAATATCGACATCGGTGGTCCGTCAATGATCCGCAGCGCAGCCAAAAACTACGAGAGTGTCACCGTTGTCGTCGATCCGGCCGATTACGATCTTGTACTCGAAGCGATGCGCGATAATGACGGGGAGACGACGCTGAAACTTCGCGAGCGTCTCGCCATCAAAGCGTTCATCAAAACTTCAGCCTATGACCGGGCCATCGGCACTTTCCTGAATCAGGAGCAAACAACCGACGCGTCGTTTTCGCTGACCGCCCCGTTGGTTACTCACCTGCGTTACGGAGAAAATCCCCACCAGAAAGCCGCGCTTTATGGAGACTTCGACAAGCATTTCGAAAAACTCCACGGCAAGGATTTGTCCTTTAACAACATTCTCGACATCAGCGCCGCCAGCAGCCTGATTAGCGATTTTGGCGACGCAACGGTTGCGATTTTGAAGCATACCAATCCGTGTGGCGTCGGAAGTGATCCCGATCTGCGCGAAGCGTGGGAAAAGGCGTTCGCCACCGACAAGCAGGCGCCCTTTGGTGGCATCATTATTTGCAATCGCGAAATCGACGAATCGTTAGCTAAAGCCATCAGCGAAATTTTCAGCGAAGTCATTATTGCGCCGGAGTTTTCCGCTGAAGCGCGCGCGGTTCTGCAGAAGAAAAAGAATCTGCGGCTGATTCGGCTACTTCATCCGCCCGGCGAACTCTTGCCGAAAAAAGACATTCGTTCGGTGTGCGGCGGCTTACTGGTGCAGGACGCAGACGTTGGCGCAACAGAAACCGAACGCGTCGTTTCAAAACGTCAGCCGACGGACAGTGAGCTCGCGGCGATGCGATTTGGATGGCGGGTGGTCAAGCACGTGAAATCAAATGCCATTGTTTACTCCGGACCTGATCGGACACTTGCCATCGGCGCCGGGCAAATGTCGCGGGTCGATTCTTCACGAATCGCAATTTGGAAGGCGCAGGAGGCGGGGCTTTCCCTGAAGGGCAGCGCGCTCGCCAGTGATGCGTTTTTCCCGTTTGCTGATGGGCTTCTCGCCGCGGCCGATGCCGGTGCCAGCTGCGCGATCCAACCTGGCGGTTCGGTGCGTGATGAAGAAGTAATCGCCGCCGCCGATGAGCGCGACATGGCGATGATTTTTACCGGTGTCCGTCATTTCCGGCACTGATGCGCTTAAAACGGCGTCATCCCCGGCGAAGTCGAGGGAACCCGTTATGTTACCTCAAAGCTATCGCAACGGGATCCCTCCACTGCCGCTCGGGATGACGCCGTTGCTCTTACGGTTTGAACGTCACCGGGACGACTAGATTCCACTCGTGTCCCGCTTCCGACCTCCATTCGTGCAGTGCAGACACGGCTGATTGATCGAGGACGGAGTTGCCGGTGGATCGTATCATTTGAATACCAACGGCTCGTCCATTGGTGTCGAACGAAACACGGAAGCTGCCCGATGCCTGGGCCGCACCACGCGGAAGTCTGGCGTCTGATGGATAACGCGGTGGCGGCGCATAAACCAGCTTTGATGCTTTGAGCGGGACCTTGGAGGGGGTCGCCGTTCGCGCCGGCGTTACCGATGGGACAGCAGCGGTCAAATTGTGCCAGCTCGGCGTCGTATCCGATGAAATCTGCGACAAAAGTATTGCAGCTCCCGCGGCCGGTCTGATCACGCAGCAATTGCTTCCGGCGCGAAACGTCACTATCCCGATGAGCTCGCCTCGGTGATTGATGACCGGTGCGCCAGCGATTGTTCGCGATAACGGTGGCGTGACATCGAACCATTCTCCCGCATCGTCGGCAAAGCGGGCGGTAATTTTTTCCTCCAACAGGACTGGGTTTGTTCTTTCAAACGGACTAAGGACAATTGCGACTTCGTCCCCTGTTTCAGCCGATGCGCTCGTGCTCGGCACCAGAAACGGCAACGAATGGGTCGTGTCCGCTTTCAAGAGAACCAAATTTTGCGCCGCAGTTTGGCCGAGGGCACCAGAGACATTGTAAATTGCCCCATTCGCTACTTTTGCCACCGCATTGACGCCGCCTGCCATGACGCTGCGATCCGCCACGAATTTTCCATCGTCGGAGACAAGGAAACCGTGACCACTCAAACTCAAGTGTCCGGTCGCGTCGAAGACTGAAACAATGACAACGGCGCCCCGAATTGGTTGAGCCACTTGCATGAAAGCGCTTGCCGGAATCGGAGAGGAGGGAGACGCAGGTGTGGTGGTCGACCGGACCGAAGACACCGTGGCCGATGGAACCGGCGCAGGCGAAGCGGGCACTGGGGAAGGTTCAGATGCACGAACAATCGCAGCTTTTCGTTCACAAGAGACGAGCATGTAAATCACGAGACCGAACCAGAGCCCGACCCTTCTCATTCTCTTAACCACATCTGGTGGCCGTCGCGCACTCAAGGAAAATCGGTGCGTTGTTTCCAACTGGAGCTCAAACTCTGGCCGGCGGAGCGCCTGCCCTACAATTCCACGATTGGAGGGCGCCGCGCTGTCGGCGCCCAAAAGTTTGGGAGACGACGGCGCGTGTCCCTCCGTTGCAAAAAATTACGCCGTGGCCTTTCTTCGCATCGTCGCAGCCTGGATCAGGATACCGAAGACAACCAGTGCGCTGAACAACAATACCTCGCCGGTTGCTGGCAAAGAAATCGCGCTCGTGATCAGATGCGCCCCGATCAGCGATGAAACAAAGATCAGCGCCCAATCAAATAGCATCAAAAGCAGAATGGTTCCGACTAATCCGCCAATGATGAAAATCAGCCAGTAATGTGATGAATATTGGGGGGCGAACGTAGCGATCAAGCCGACGGCGAAGCGGCCGCCGGCGAGAAAACCCGCAACGGCAATCGCTAATTTTTGCACAAAGAGCGCGAGTAACGCGCCGATGAACCCGAGGAGAAGCGCGAAGGTTAACTGCAACAACGCCGTTGGCTCGTGCACAATCTGTGAAGCCAGCGTCATTCCTGCGGCAAACCCTATCGCCGCCACGCAAAGCCAGAAAAGTTTTCGACCAAACAGCAATACCACCGCGCCAATGACTGCACTGAGAATGGGGATCGACGCATTCATTTTCTTCCGGATACAAGTTACATGGCGCTCATTTACCCGCTCATCCCGAGCGAAGTCGAGGGATCCCCTTACGTTAGTTGAAGGTATCGCGGCGGGGTCCCTCGACTGACGCTCCGGATGACGGCATTTGCAGACCGTCACTTCTTCATCATCGCATCGCGTTTAGGTTTGAATTCGTTACCTGCTTTCCATTCCGGATATTTGTCGCCATTCGCAACCTCGTAGCCGACTTGCAAGAGTAGTTGCACGTCTTGCACGGCGCCGGATAAATCCCAATCCGGCTTCACCTCATCAGAAATCTGATGGTAGTCATGAAGATCGAATTCATCGGCCCGCAACGGCGCATCGGGTGCGCTTGCGAGTAAATGTTCCTTGTTTCCGATGTAAAGCGCCGGCACACCGGCTTTGGCGAATTCGAAATTGTCTGCCCGATAAATGCTGCCTTTCTCCGGGCGCGGGTTCGGAATGGCGGTGCGGCCCTGCGCCTGTGCTCGTTTTGCCAGTGCATCGTCCAATGTCGACATCCCGAAGCTGGTATCTTCCACATCGCGCGCTTTCCCCCAAACATTCATGCTGTCGATGTTGATGTCAGCTATCGTCTTGTTTAGCGGATAGAGCGGATTGAGCGCGTAATATTTCGCACCGAGCAAGCCGGCTTCCTCCGCTGTCGTCGACATGAAAAGAAGCGACCGCTTCGTCGGTGGATTCAGCTTGCTAAAAGCGCGCCCGAGCGAGATCACGGCCGCCACGCCGGACGCGTTGTCGACTGCGCCGTTGAAAATCTGATCGCCGGTCAACTCGGGATGTTTGCCAAGGTGATCCCAGTGTGCGCTGAAAATCACATATTCGTCTTTCAGTTTGGGATCGCTCCCTTCGAGTTTGGCGATGACATTGTGCGATTTGAATGTGCGAATGTCCTGTTTGATCTCGAAGTTCGCCTTCGCCTTCAATGCCACGGGCCGGAAGCTTTTGCCGAGAGCCGATTTCTTCAGCGCCTCAAAATCCTGGCCGCAGTCGGTCAGCAATTTCTTCGCAATGTCGAGCGTGATCCACGAACGCACTGAAACGGCGCTCGCGTTTTTCTCCGGGGAATCGAGCTCAAAATTTTCCTTCGACCAACTGGTGCGCACGACCGAGTAGGGATAGGCAGCCGGCCCAGTCTCGTGGATAATCACCGCCGCGGCCGCGCCTTTTTTTGCAGCGATTTCGTATTTGTAGCTCCACCGGCCGTAGTAGGTCATGGCGCGACCGCCAAACATCTTGTCATCCAGTTTGTTCGGGTCTTTCGTATCTGGAATAGGCGGGTCGTTGATTAACATCAGCAGCGTTTTGCCATGGACATCGACGTCTTTGTAATCGTCCCAGCCGTATTCCGGAGCAACGATGCCGTACCCGACAAAGACGATGTTGGAACTGTCGACCTTGATTTCATCCTCTAACCGGGCCGAGGAAGCGACATAATCGTCCGGAAAACTCAGCGTTATTGTTTGATCGCCTGCGACAAAAGAGGCCGCCGGTGCGCTTTTAATCCCGGCCAGCGGAACTTCCTGAAAATACGTGCCGTCGGGGTTTCCCGGGCTCAGGCCGATGGTCTTGAACTGATCAGCAATGTAATTGATGGAAAGCTCTTCGCCCTTCGAACCGGGAGCCCGTCCTTCGAATTCATCGGATGCCAGGGTTTTGATATGAGCAAGCAATCCATCCGGAGTGATTGCATCTAAGGCCGGCTTCAGCCGTTCCGCTTCGGGATCGGCGGCGACGGCGGTGCCGAAGAACGACAGGGCGATTAGAGAGGCGATGGTCTTCAATGCTTCTTTTGTAGCGGCGGTCTCTGACCGTCGCAATTACATAGATCCGGCGGTCGGAGACCGCGGCTACAACTCACCCTCGACTTCCCTCGGGATGACGATGATAGGAGAACGCCTTTATTGCGCTGCCGGCGCTGCTCCGCCGGTCTCCGTCGCGCCGATCTTTTTCAAAAATGGCTGCACCGATTGCTTCCGGCCGAGGAATTTTTCAATCGATTCATTCACGTCACGCGAATCGCCCATTGCGTAAATTTCATTTCTCAGTCGCATGCCTGCCTGCTTGTCGAAATAACCCTGCGGTGCGCTTTCGAAAACGGTGGCCATGTCAGCCGCTATGGCATCGGCCCAGGCATAACCGTAGTAGCCGGCATCGTAGCCATTGAGATGTCCGAAGTAGGAAACCATGGTCGTGCTTGGATCGATTGGCAGAAACACCTTCTCTAAAATCGGATTCGAAATGGCGACGCAATCATAAGGCGCGTTCTCCGGATGCGGGCCGTGCAAGCCCAAGTCAAGCGACGCGAAAGCGAGCTGGCGACGATAATACACACCTGCGGTCGCGAGCTTGGCGTCTTTCATCTTTTGTACGGTTTCGGCCGGAATTTTCTTCGATGGATCGCGATAATCGCCGGCGAACGAATCGAGCACGTTCTTGTCCCAGACCCAGTTTTGCAGCATCTGCGACGGAGCCTCCACAAAATCGGTCGGCACATGCGAGCCCGCGAAGCGCGCATATTTTGCGTGCGTCGTGATGGTATGGAGAACGTGACCAAATTCGTGGAACAAGATCTCGACTTCGCCGTGGCTTAATAACGACGGCTTGTCCCCAGTCGGCGGCGGAAAATTGCACAGCAACGTTGCCGTGGGTCGCTGATATTTTCCATCCGGCAGGAGTTTGCCGCCGATGATTTCGAACTCGGCGAAGTGATTGAACTTTCCGTCGCGCGGAAACATGTCGAGATAGAACAATCCCAGCGGTTCGCCGGTCGCAGCATCGCTCACCGCCCAGACTTGGAGATCGTCGATCCATTTGTACGGCGCGGCGATTTGCTCGAATTTCAATCCGAAAATGCCTTGATAGATGGCAAACATTCCATCCAGCACTCTCTGGAACGGAAAAAAATTCCGGAGCGCTTCGTCATCGACTGCGAATTTCTGTTTCTTGAGTTGATTTTGATAGTAGCGCCAATCCCAGGTGTTGATTCTCGGCGCGCTATCGCCCTGCGGCTGAACGTCGAGCTGTTTCATCTTCTGGAGCTCAGCCAGTTCGGCGGCGAACTTCGGCTCAATCCCCGCGATCAAATCATCGATGTACTTCTGTGCGGTGGCGCCGTTCTTCGCCATTCGGGGTTCGGTCTGAAAGTCATCCCATGATTTGTAGCCAAGCCGGAGCGCGATCTTGTTCCGCAGCGTCAGCATCTGATTTAGTAGCGGCACGTTCTTCTCTTTCGCGAGCGAATCGCGCGCAATGTAAAGTTTTTTGCGAGTTGCTTCGCTCTTGGCGTTTTCTTCCACTGCGTTGACCTGCCAGGTCACATTGGCCAGTACCGTGTAAGCGTCGTCGCCGGTTTTGATTCCCGGTTTGGTGAAAAAATCGTCCGGCATGCCATCGAGCTCAGCTTTCGTGAAAACGATCGGCTGCTTAGTATTGGCAATGTTGGTGTCGAAATTCGTGCCGAGCTTCGCCAGTTGTTTGCGCAACTGCTCGACCTCTTTGCGCTTTTGCGGCGGCAACGCCAAACCAGCGCGCCGATAATCACGCATCGTTTCATCGAGCAGCTTTTTGTCTTCCCCCTCGAGTTGCGGATGCGTATCAGCGAAGGCTTTAATCGATTTGTAAACGTCTTCCCGATAATCAATCCCCACCACCCAATCGTTTAACATCTTCACGGCGCTTTCCGCCGCCGCGCGCATTTTTGGGTCCGTATGCGCTTCCTTGATGACGGTCGCCATGTTGGCCACGTTGTTGGCTTCGTACGCGAGCGTGTCCAGAGCGACGACAGTATTTTGAAATGTGACCTTTCTCGGGTCGAGCTTGCCGATCGAGTCGAGCGCAGCGTTCGCCTTTTTGATTGCATCTTTGGCGGCAGCTTCCACCGCAGCCGGTGTTTGCTCCCAGTCCGGAATGGTGAGTTGCGCATTCGCCTTCGCGGCCGCATCGCGGTAGTCGTCGATCGATTTGAGCTTCTCACCGTGCGCGGCAATTGCGCAGCAAAAAAGAAAGAGCAGGAAGTATC
>JBKPQI010000092.1:0-4307 GCA_046733975.1 Verrucomicrobiota bacterium | reverse complement strand
TTACGCTCCGTGACTTCTTCGGCCACCCCGCATGTTCGCACGACTTTTTTATTATCGTCGCGTATCGCAAAACGGCGATCACGGATCCAACGGATCGAACCATTGCGGTGGCGGATGCGATATTCCAGATCGTAATTTATGCCGAGGCACAATTTGGAAAGTGCTGCGGCTACCGTTGGCCGGTCGTCTTCCACAATGTTCCTGAACCAGTGTTTCGGATCTTCGTAGATACTTTGGCAGGACCAGCCGCAAATCTGCTCGTAGGCCGGGCTGATGTAGAACAATTCTTCGCCGTTGGGTGAGGCGACCCAGAAAACTTCGCTGCTGTTTTCCGCCAGTTGGCGGAAGCGCAATTCACTTTCGCGCAGTGCCGCCTGCGCCTTTTCTCGTTCGGCAATCTGATCGAGAAGTTCCTGGTTGGCTTTCGAAAGGTTTTGTGTCCGTTCAGCCACGCGTGCTTCAAGCTCTTCGAGGTGGTGCCGGCCGCGTCGCTGCAATTCCCATTTGGCGCAGAATGCTTCCGCCATTTGCCGCACTTCGACAATATCGAACGGCTTCTTCAAAATGAGTAGCCGGTCAGAACCACCGAGTCTCGCCAGATCACGCCAGCCGTACTCCGAATGCGCGGTGCAGATCACCACCTGCAAATCGGCGTCGAGCTCCCACAGTTTTGTGATCGTTTCGATGCCATCGATGCCGGGCGGCATCCGCATATCAACAAAAGCCAGCGCGTAGGGCTCGCCTTTATTGAGCGCGGCACGCACCAACTCGATACCTTCTTCGCCCTGATATGCCGACTCCACAGCAAAACCCGACGCTTGGCGCGTGGAAGTCGCTTCGCCGAAAAGGCGCACTTCGGCTTCATCTAGCGCGCTTGTGGCTGGGTCAGTGCTGCGCAGAATTGCACGGAAGCTATCGTGGATACCTCGATTATCGTCGATGACGAGGATGCGCCGATTTGTTTGATCGGAAGACGTGTTCATAAGTTGCGATCCTTTTAGCGCACTAACAGTTGAATGATCGTTTGCGAATCAATGACCTTAAAATCCTTAAATTTTAGCTAGCGGATGTCCTCAACGTAGCTGGCAATTCGGTAGTCCTTCGGCGGGATCAAGTTCGCGAGAGCCTTGTCGTAGTGGAAAAAGCAATCGCCATTTTCGTAGAAGCTTTTGCAGACTATAGCTCCCAACATCACAATGTTACCCTTACTGACAAAATCAGCGCCAGGAGCGTACCACAACGCTTCTATCGTCGGCTTGCCGTTGGCATCGAGGTTAACGGTCTGAGTAGCGGGAGCAGTTGGGCTAACGCCGTAGAACTGTACGTGCCCTGAAGCGCTGGTATTAGTCGAAGTAGTTCCATTGATATTGAGCAGAGCGGACCCGTCTACATTGTTATTTTTGAAGTTCGAAACCTTAATATCTGCATTGCCGGTGAAGTAGATCCTGACGTTCACGCCTTGTTTTATTGTTAGGTTTGTCTGGATGTCGCCGTTCACGACGATATTGACGTAAGTCTCACGCGCGGTGGAGCTCACCGTCACTGGATTGATTGTTACGTCCTTAAGTTGACTATAAAGATACCATGGCGCGTTCGCCCACGAATCCGGTGAATTCCCCCCGCAGTTAGGGTTATTCAAAGGCGGGTTGATGGTGGATGGTGAACCCGCCTCGTATGATCTTGATGGCGGGGGAGTAACCGCCGGTTGCGGCGATAGCAGGACCGGCACATTATTGTCAACCGTCCCGCTTATGTATCTAGTCGTGCGGACGGTCGCTCCGTCCGTTGTGACGTTCCCATAAATGTCACCGGTCAAACTGGTGAAATCCGAACTGCCGCAAATAACGTTGCCATCGTGTGAATCGGAATAGTATTGAGGCAAGGGGGTGCCGCCTAATACCACGTTGGGATCATAAGCGCCATTTTTCGAGTTAAAGCTGTCGATTGAGCCCGAAGAACCCGGACCGTAGAACGAGCCACTGGTGGTGATGGCGCCACTAATCGGCAATACTGGGACCGCAATCAGCTCCAGCCGTCGACAAGTCTGGGCGATCGGTTGCCCGTTCGCATCCGTCGGGACAGCGGCGATGCGCTTGTTGTTACCATCACCATCACCATAGGTAGCTAGGAAGTGATCGAAGTTGAAGTCGATCTTGCGCAGCAGACTATCACCACCGCCCCTGGCACCAGATGTTCCAAAGCCTGCGCCGGCACGTGCTGGTGTGTCATCCATTCCGGTGCGACGCAATCCAAATACACGCGCCGTCCCCACGGAACGAATGCGATAGCAGCGGTAACCATCTACAGTCGTAAAATTATCTACCGTGGCCGTGGCGGAAAGGTTGCCGGATGTCCCCATTGGAGCAGGCATGGTGTAAGTCCATGGTCCGACGCTAGGATCCGGACTGCTCCAGCCCGTTCCCGTGAATTGGACCGCGGGATTCGTAAACGTTTTGCGCGTTTCGGCGAAGGCAATGTCCGCGCCAGCTTCGGCGGCAGCGAGAGCGCCTCTCCACGCGCTCACCTGCTTGGCAGTGACGTTGTAGCGCGTTGTGCAATTCAGCAGGACGCTCGCGCCAATCATCGAAATAATCAGGATTGTGGTCATCGCGCAGATGATGGCACTTCCGCTTTGGTTCCGAACATATGTTCTCATAAATCGAGTGATGCTGAGCGGGATGTTATCTAATTGCCGCGGCGCAGATTCCGCAGATAAGCGGTCGAATACACCGTAGTACCGGCGCGTTCCATGGCGGCGTTGTTGGAGGTAAAGATAGGAAGGAAACTGACTACCGTGGATAGATAACCGCTACTGGCCAGGTTGACGTCAGTCACCTGGTCCACCAGCTGATCGGTACTCGAGGCGATGGTAGTGACTACGCCGTCTTCGGTTCGTAAAATAGATTGGCCACTGATCGAGTAGACCACCGCCGAGCTGTTGGTGCTCGTTCCTGCAGGGCCGTTTTGAAGCGTCCCCGGATAGTAGTTCACCTGGTAACCGGAGCCGGTTTTTGTAACAGTAGGTGTTCGCCGGGTGTTAAGATTGCCCGACGTCGCATCGATGTCTCCCGGTTGGATTACGTATTTCGGGACCCAGCAGTAAATGCTTTGAGCGTCCGCTGAAATCTCGGCGATGTTGGACCGTTTTACATCCCGGTTCAGATAATCAATAATTCGGACCTGCTGCAGATGTGTGGAGAAAAAGTTGTCCACAGCAGCAAACGTCCGATTGAGCGAAACCGAGGCCGCGACAATAGCGCCCAGAACAATTGTTCCGAGAGCAACCGCAACCAACATCTCCACTAGTGTGAAACCTTTCCGACTGCGAACGTTAGGACGCTTCATTTTTTAACTCCTTGTGAAATAACAGTTGATGTTTGTGCGGCACCCGTCCGGTTGGCGAACGTGGCTGGCCACTGATTCGCTACATCAACCTGAACGAGCGTGGAGCTTGAGAAATTCGCGGTCGCCGGCACCGAGCTAACGGTTCCATTCACTGCGCGTGTGTAAGTGATGGTCGGATTGCCGGTCAGATAATCGGACACGGTCACGGTTTCGATGGCTTTTTTCGCCAGGGGCGACGAATTGGCCGGCTGGGTGAGCAGGGTTTTCATCGAGCTGACCGAAGTAAGAGTGCTGAAGTCTGCGTTGCGCAATTGCTCCAAGCGATCGTGAACCGCTTCCGTTGCGCCGACGTTTTCTTTGCTGGCCGAAATAAAGCGGAGGCAGAGGGCGTTAACTTCGAAGATCGAACAAAAGAATACGGCCATCAACACCGCTGCAATGAGAACCTCTGGAAGAGTAAAGCCGGCCTCGGCAGAAGGGCGCGGGCGTTTAAATTTCATATTCTCTATAATCAGCTTTTATGGTTCTCGCAGCAATGGGGGTGACTACGTAACTTGCGTTGCGGGAAGTACGTAGTGAGAGAACCCTGCCGTAGTTAACACAACGTATCACGCTGAAAACTAGCATGTTAAAAATGACCGGGCAGCGTCGACATTACCCGATGGACGTGTGATAAGGGCGGGCGTCGAGTCGTTCCCTTAATCCTTTCTTATCTGCTGCCATAATCAGCATTTACTCGAACCGCTCGCAAGCGGGGATACGCAACGTCCGGTGCGGGAACTATGTATCGGGCGCTCCGCTGACCGGCTGATTCCGTCCCCGCGTGACCTTGTGCAGCATGCGTCACACGGGTGGTGGATGTTGCACCATGTTTCCGGCAGGGCCGTTCCCATCACGACGCCAGGCTGACTGAACACAACGGGTTTCGCTTTGATTTACCAGTTATAGACTCTTCTTCATTT
>JBKPQI010000091.1:0-5725 GCA_046733975.1 Verrucomicrobiota bacterium | reverse complement strand
GGACAATTCCGGAGCATTACCCGGTTATTGAATTGTCGAATGCGGGTTACCCCGAGCGAACGGCGCGGAATGTGGCGGATTCAGATGGAACGCTGATCATTTCAAATGGGGAACCGATCGGCGGGACACGCGAGACCGTCGATCGCTGTGTGGAAATGCACAAGCCGTATCTCGTCATTGATTGCGAACAGATTCCTCCTCAGGAAGCAATCGAGTCGGCACTTGCCTTCGTCCGTAGCTTGTCACTTCGAACGGATGGGAAGTTAAAGCTGCCGCAACGGGATCCCTCGACTTCGCTCGGGATGGTGGTGATGAATGTCGCTGGGCCGCGGGCGAGTCAATGGCCAGAAGGGCATGCACTTACCTACCAAATTATGTCTGCGATTCTGCGCCGGATCAGTGGACAGCCGGGCGCTGTTGGATACAGTTTCTGATTCGCCGAGCGGCGACCCCTCAATATGGCTCAAACGGAAGCAGAAATTCAGCGTCAGAAGGAAATGCAGCAAGCCGAGGAACTGCTTTTTAGCGGCCGGCAGGAACTGGGCTTCGCCAAAGGGCTTTTCCTGGGAAATTTCGTGGCCGACTGGGTGATGCCGTATCCGCGCCTCGATTCCGCCGGGCAAACGGAACTCGATACAGCATTGGCCGACGTCCGCGAGATGCTCGATCGCGAGCTGGATTCCGACTGGATTGACCGTAACGCCGATATTCCCAAGAACGTCGTCGACGGACTCGCTCGCACGGGCGTTCTTGGAATGACCGCGCCACGCGAGGTCGGCGGCCGCGGGTTTTCACAAATGCAGTATTGCCGGATTTTGGAGGAGATCGGGAAGCGAGACGCGTCGACTTCCGTGTTTGTGAACGCGCATCACTCCATTGGGATCCGCGCGCTGATTTTGTTCGGCAGCCGTGAACAGCAGGCGGAATGGCTGCCCGGGCTCGTCGCGGGAGAAAAGCTGGCGGCATTTGCTTTGACTGAACGGGAAGCTGGCTCGGACGCAGCCAACGTCCAAATGACGGCGACGCCGAGTGAAGATGGCTCGCATTATTTTTTGAATGGCGAGAAGCGTTACATCACGAACGCAGCGATTTCCCAGGTCTGGACAGTAATGGCGCGGACGCCAGTTCCAGGCAAGGCCGGGAAAGATGCAATCACCGCGTTTTTGGTCACACCGGATATGCCGGGAGTGGAAATGATCGAAGGACGAATGGCCAAGCTCGGGATTCGGGGTACTGCGACTGGCCGTTTCCGCCTGAATAACGTCCGCGTGCCCAAGGAAAATATTCTTGGCCCACTCGGCAAGGGCTTGCGGGTTGCACTGACGGTGTTGGATTTTGGCCGCACCACTTTCGGTGCTTGTTGCACGGGCGCGGCAAAACACTGCCTGCAGCTCGCGATCGAACACGCCAACTCGCGTCAGCAGTTCAAGAAAACGCTGGGCAATTTCGATTTGGTGAAAAAGAAAATCGCGCACATGGCGGCCGATGTCTACGCCATGGAAGCGATGACGACCGTTACTGCTTCGCTGATCGATCGCGGGCTGGAGGATTACATGATCGAGACGGCGATGTTGAAGGTCTTCACGACTGAACGCCTGTGGGAAGCGGTCAACAACGCGTTTCAGATCCACGGCGGCTCCGCGTATTTTGACGACAACCCATTGGGCCGAATGTTGCGTGACGCGCGCATCAATCAGATTGGCGAAGGTTCGAATGAAGTACTGACGTCCTTCATCGCCCTCGTGGGGATGCGCGGACCGGGGATGGAGTTTAAGGAAATTTACGACACCATGATGTCGTTGTCGGTGAATCGCGTTGGCAAAGCTTGGAATGCTGGCATGAGCCGGTTGGGCGCTACAATGCGGACGCCAGCTGTGCCAGTGCAAAGTGGGGAATTGCGCGGAGTCGCGGGACAACTCGGTCGTCTCATCTGGCGATTCAACGTGGCGGTAAACCGCGCGCTGGTGGTTTATCGGGAGCCGGTACTAGACATGCAGTTGATTCAGGAGCGAATTGCAGGCGCGGCGATGGAGCTTTTTGCTTCTACGTGCGCACTCAGCCGCTGGGATTCGGAATTGCAGGCGCGTGGCCGAAACGGTGACACGCGGCCACTCGATTTCACCGCTCCAGAATATTTTCTGCGGAAATCAATTCGCCATGCCAGGGAACTACTCGCGAAATTAAACGACAACGATGACCCATTATTGATCGAGGCGGCGAACTCGGCGCTGGGAATGAGTGGTTCGGCTTCGGCGACAAGCCCGGTTTCGGGCGGCCCGCTGTGAACTACCAGCCGACTCAAAGGCCGCTGCCGCTAGGGCGTTTTCACGATCGATAACGCCTGTACCAGGTCGTGCGTGATGAGCTCGTAAAGCGGATAACGAACGGCCAGAACGATGTACTGGTGGAATTCAATCGCTGAGAGCAACGCGACGGTTAGAATCATTGCGGGCGCTTGAAAACGTTTCAAGAAGGAAGCAAGCCACACCAGCTCGCTGAAAGCGAGAAAGCGCAGCGGCATGTCCCACATATTGGCATAGCGCAGGTTCATTCCATACTTCACGTTGCACATGACCACATAACTGGCGGCAACGAAAATCGACAGGAACAGCTCCGGTTTCGTCGTGCGATCCAATCGAAAGATCGCTCCAAACGCCAGGATGAGGACGATGGGGCTAACGAGCATCAGATCGACCAGGTAACGATACCATGGTCCGTCGCCGGTGAGGATGGCGTAACGGAGTTGGAGATTCTTGCCGACGGATAATTGATAAGTTTGAACGAACACGTCGATTCCGCCGGCGAGAAAAATCAGGATTACGATGCCGAGCAGAGGACCGAGGAACGTGGCGATCGCAAACTCGCGCGTGACGGTACCGAAGTGGAGCCAGCGATTCGTGACGGTAAGAGCGAGCAGCGCAATCCAGACGAAGAAGGAGTTTTCTTTCGTCAAAACCAGCAGCGCTAACGCGATGATATAGAAAACAAGCCAGCGCCAATGACGCGGCGCCTGCAGATTCTCCCAGAACAACCAAAGGACAAGTGTCGCCCAAAAAGTGAAGAAACCATCCACGAGCGCGTGTTGCGACATGTGAAGCTGCGTCGGCGCGACCGCCATCAGCGCAGCGATCGGAATTGCCCAACCTGGTCCGCGCAGTCGCCAGGAAAATAGCGTCACTAGTGCCAGCGTTAAGATGCTGAAGAACGATGCGACTTGATGAAGGGCAGCGAGCGACTCCGCTTCAAACACCGAATGACAAAGATAGCCAGTGAAAATGTAGAGAAAACGCAGTGGCGGCAGAATCGAGCCGGGCAAATCCTTTTGTACTTCGATGTAGCCCTGAACGATGTCGGGGTACGAACTCAATCCATCTTTGCTAAGCGCGTTGACGTACTCGCGATAAAGACCTTCGTCGAACCCGACCTTGGTCCACGCTGGCTGCGGATGAAGCGAACCGAGGAAATGCAGCGGGGCGCCGGGAGCGAACGCCTGTGGGGTAATGCGCAGAAAAATTCCGACCGCCAAAATGATCGCAAGAAGGATGACGATTATGGGACGGGGAAGATGTGGCTCGGGCATCGGGAAAGCTGCGTAACACCGGACGTTTAGCCGGTTCGCACCCGAGGAGCAAAATCTAAACCGGGAATAGCGCGAATTTGCCGGAAAAGCGGTGGAAGGCTAGGAACTTGCTTCTCTGGACGCGGCATGGCGACGTCCCCACAAGTTTCTGCAGCTGAGCTTGCTGTAGTGATGCCGGTTTATAATGAGGCGGCGAACATAGCCAACGTTTTGGAGGAGTGGTTCATCTGTCTTCGCGTGGTCTGTCCCAACTTCGTTCTTTTTGCCATTAATGACGGCTCGAAAGACGAGACCGCACGGGTACTCGCATCAGTTCAAAATCAACTAGGGCACCAGCTCAGGATCATCGACAAACCAAACTCGGGACATGGCCTGACGTGCCGCGAGGGCTATGAATTAGCCTTGGCCGACGGCGCCGAATGGGTTTTGCAAATCGATTCCGACGGACAGTGCGATCCGGCATTTTTCAATTCCTTTTACGCCAATCGGGAGGAGTGCGATTGTGTTTTCGGATACCGCCGAACGCGGGACGACGGATGGGGCCGCCTCCTCGTTTCACGTTGTTGCGAGTTACTGCTTTGGTTTATGACCGGCCGGCGTTTGATGGATCCCAATGTACCGTACCGGCTGATGCGCGCGGGCAGTCTGAGAAAAGCGTTGCGGCGGGTACCTTCGGATTTTGAGCTTCAAAACATCGGGCTCACCTTTGCACTCAAACAGCAGGAATTGACTTGGAAATTTTTGCCGATCCACTTCCGGGCGAGGCGTGGCGGCGAGAACAGCATCAACTATCGAAAAATCGCGAAGCTCGGACTCGATTTCCTGCGCGACTTTCGCCGTCTCACCCATGAAGATTCTCATCCTTGGCGGCGGGCCCGCTGGGCTCGGCGCCGCCTGGCGTCTTAACGAGCTGGCGCACAACGACTGGCATCTGCTGGAGGCAAATGACTATGCGGGCGGCTTGGCGTCGTCGTTTCGCGATGAGCAAGGATTTACTTGGGACATCGGCGGACACGTTCAGTTTTCCCATTACGAATACTTCGACGCTCTCATGCATAAGCTCATTCCGAAAGAGAAATGGCTGACGCACGAGCGAGAATCGTGGATCTGGATCCGCAACCGTTTTGTCCCGTATCCATTTCAAAATAATCTGCACCGACTACCGCGCGAGGAAATTGTTCGTTGCCTGAACGGGTTGGTTGAAATTCAAAAGAATGGGTCTCATAAACCAGAGAATTTCAAGGATTGGATCCTGGCGACATTCGGCGCCGGCATCGCAGAAATCTTTCTTTTGCCATACAACTTCAAGGTCTGGGCCTATCCGGCGGAGCAGATGCAGCACAGCTGGGTAGGCGAGCGCGTTGCCGTCACCGACCTGACTCGCGTGCTTCACAATCTCGTTTTCGAAAAAGATGATGTCTCCTGGGGTCCGAATAGCGTCTTCCATTTCCCGAAATATGGCGGCACCGGTGCGATCTGGACGGCGTGCGCCGCGCGACTACCAAGGGAAAGAATGCACTTTCAAAATCGCGTTCAAAAAATTGAACCGGCGGCAAAACGTGTCACGACGACAGACGGGCAGGAATGGAATTACGATGCGCTCATCAGCACGCTGCCGCTAACAGAGTTGTTGCGGCTGACCGGTCACAATGAATTTTCTGATCTTGCAGTCGCGGGATTGAAATATTCCAGCGCGAATATCGTCGGCGTCGGCTTGAAAGGAAAGCCGCCTGAACATTTGCGGACTAAATGCTGGATGTATTTCCCGGAAAGCGATTGTCCCTTTTATCGGGTCACGGTTTTCAGCAATTACTCGCCTCACAATGTACCGGACCGCGACGAGAGTTGGTCGCTCATGACGGAAACGTCCGAGTCCCACGAAAAACCGGTGGACCACAGGAAATTGGTTCAACAAACCATCGATGGATTGCGTAACACGCAGCTTCTAAACGGAGACAAGATTCTCTCAACCTGGAGCTATCGGGCGAAGTATGGCTACCCGACGCCTGCTTTGGATCGCGACAAAGCTCTCCCTCAAATTCTCCCGGCATTCGAAGCGGACAACATCTACTCCCGTGGTCGATTCGGCGCCTGGAAATATGAGGTCAGCAATCAGGATCATTCATTCATGCAAGGGCTCGAGAT
>JBKPQI010000090.1:0-6381 GCA_046733975.1 Verrucomicrobiota bacterium | reverse complement strand
GAAAACAAAATGGTATCATCAGGTGCGGTCGTTACATTGGCGCCTAAGCTGTGAACATAAACTTGAAACCGATTGGCCGATTGCTGTTCCGTCTCACATTCGGCCTACTCGCCACCATAATCGGCGCCGCTATCATTGTGTGGATCTGCTACAACGAGTTCATCGAACGTCTTCCGCAATATACCGGAACCCACTGGTGGGAACCTTTCGGCGTTGCTCCTGCAATGATCGGAATCGGAGTTTACTGGCTTCGCGGTGTGCGCGAGCCTGACAAAATGCAAAATCAACGCATCGCTCGACGAACGGAGCATGGGCGTAGCTGAGCTTTTTGCTATCAGCCGCACGCCACCGCACATAGAAAGGAGTAGATGAAATCGTTACTCTTATTCGCAGGGCTCATTGCTGCGACCATTGATGCGCAATCACCGAGCCGGACCATGAAAGCAGTCGTGGCACATCAATGGGGCGGACCGCAAGTATTGAAAGTTGAAGACGTGCCGCTGCCTCAGCCGAAGGAAAACGAAATTCTGATCAAGTCTTTTGCCGCCGGAGTGAACTCATTCGATGCGGGTCTGTTGTCTGGAAAGTATGCCAAAGCGTTTGGAACACAGCTGCCGTGGGTTCCAGGATACGATGTCGCCGGCACCGTCGAAAAAATCGGAACCAGCGTGAAAAAATTCAAAGTTGGCGATCCTGTTTATGCTTTCATTTCCATTCGCAACGGCGGCGGTTACGCCGAGTACGCGATCGCGAAAGAAAATCAGGCAGCATTGAAACCGGCGACATTGAGTTTTGTCGAAGCTGCAGCCGTGCCGAGTGTCGCTTTGACCGCGTGGCAGTCGCTGGTCGACAAAGCAAATATTCAACCGGGACAGACGGCATTAATCCATGGAGCATCGGGCGGAGTCGGAATGTTTGCGGTGCCGATGGCAAAAATTCGCGGTGCCAAGGTCTTCGCGACGGCGTCGACTGCCAATCAGGATTTCCTGAAGCAACTTGGGGCTGATGTGCCGATCGATTACAAGACTCGAAAGTTCGAGGATATCGCCAAAGATGTAGACGTGGTCGTTGATGGTGTCGGCGGCGAAACACTGAAGCGGTCTTATTCCATCGTGAAAAAAGGTGGAATGGTGGTGAGCCTGGTTGACCGGGTAGATCAGGTGGAGTTGAACAAATACGGGATTCGCGGCGTGTCTCTCGAGGTGGAATACAGGGGCGACGAGCTGGCGGAGATTGGGAAACTAATCGACGCAAAGAAAATTAACGTCATTGTTTCCGAAAGTTTTCCACTGACTGACGCAGCCAAGGCTCTGGCTAAAGCGGAGACAGGCCACGCTCGCGGCAAGATTGTCTTGAAAATTCGGGATGACGCCAAATAACCGCGAAAATGGCGATGCTGATACCAAGCGGCGTGTAAGAGGGAAGCACGTACAGCAGTTTTTGATTAATCCATGTCCGTTAGCTGTTGAGCGTTTCCTGGCGGGGGAAGTGGTGCCGTTTTGTCTTCGTCTCGTTAAGGGACAATGCGCGGTCCTAGGCTTTTGGCTGTTTTTGACTCGCCGGTACTCCGCGGTTGTGTCATAGACGATTGAAACATTCTCGTGATGCAAAGCGGCGATTTTGTAGGGCGCGTTGCCATTGTCACCGGTGCTTGGCGCGGCTTGGGACGGGCTGCCGTAACGCGCCTCCATGAGCGCGGCGCCTCTGTCGCGGTGAACGTACGCGATCGCGAGCGCGCCGGTGCGCTGGCGGAGGAAATCGGTGAGCGGGCTTTCGCAGTCCCCGGCGACATCGCGGCGGATGGCGTACCAGATGAGATCGCGCGCCGAACGGTCGACCACTTCGGTCGCATCGACATTGTCATTAACAATGCCGCACTGCCGTTGTCGACACGGTTCCACGAGCTCACCGCTGAGGAATGGCGCCGAGCACTCGAAGTCAACCTAACCGCGCCGTTTCTGATGACGAAAGCCGTTCTTCCAACAATGCGAGCCCAACATTATGGTCGCATCATTAATATTTCGTCCTCGGCCGGTCGAATGGTGAGCACACTCGGCGGAGCGCACTACACCGCATCGAAGGCAGGTCTTCTTGGACTGACCCGTGCAGGCGCCAAGGAGCTGGGCAAGTTCGGTATCACCGTGAACGCCGTCTGTCCCGGCATGATCGATACCGAGCTGACGCGCGAACATGCTTCAGATGAGTTGCTCGAGCGGCTGGCCGCAAATTATCCCGTGCCGCGCCTCGGCACCGCGCTGGAAGTCGCTGATTTAATTTGTTTCGCCGCCTCCGAGTCAGCCGGCTACATCACGGGCGCATCGCTCGACATCAATGGCGGCGATCTGATGATGTGAGGGCGCGCGCGACCGCCAGACTACGCGACCAGCAGACTACTGATCATGACCTGGACACAAGTTTACGATCCAGTGGGGCATTGGTCGCTTTCGACCCTGATCGCCGCACTCCCAATCATCGTTCTTTTAGCGCTCCTTGCCGGCTTGAGAGTGCGGGCGCATTTGTGCGCCATGGCGGGAGCGGCGACTGCTCTTCTTGTCGCGACCATCGTATTCAAAATGCCGGCGGTCCTCGCCGTCAGCAGTTTCTTTTACGGCGCAGCGTTTGGTCTTCTCAAAATTGTCTGGATCGTGATCGCCGCAGTCTTTCTTTACGACATTTCGGTCGAGACGGGCCAGTTCGAAATCATGAAACAGTCGGTCGCGGCGATCACGCCGGATCGTCGACTGCAACTCCTGCTCGTGGCATTCTGTTTCGGAGCTTTTATCGAAGGCTGCGCTGGATTCGGCGCACCGGTGGCGATCGCTGGGGCGTTCATGATCGGACTTGGTTTCAAACCATTTCAAGCGGCGGCTCTCAACCTGATTGCTAACACTTCACCGGTAGCATGGGGCGCCATCGGCACTCCCGTTCATACCCTGGCGGCTGTGACTGCGCTGAATGAAAGCGATCTCAACGCCATGCTCGGTCGCATTCTGCCGATTACTGCCATGATCATTCCGTTGTGGCTGGTGCGGGCGATGGTGAGTTGGACAGCAACGCTTGAAGTGTTTCCCGCCATTTTTGTCGTGGGCGGTTCTTTCGCTATCACGCAATGGTTCTGGGCTAATCATATGGACAGTAACCTCGTTGATATCTCGGCAGGCATCGTATCGCTCGGCGTCACGATGCTTTTTTTGCGCGTCTGGCAACCTAAGAGTATCTGGCGGTTCGCCGGCGAGACTCAGATCGATCAGCAGTCAGTTTCCGCGCAACGTTACACCGGCAGACAAATCGCGAGGGCGTGGATGCCGTTCGCGATCTTATCGATCTTCGTGCTGTGCTGGGGACTGCCCTCGATCAAGAACACTTTGAATCAGGCAACGACTCCTTCGTTCAAAGTAGTTACGGCTGACGGAAAGGTGCGCCCGGGTCCAGCTGGGTGGGATTGGCCGTACCTTCACGGAAAAGTTTTGCGAACGGTGCCTGTCGTGGCGAAGCCAACGGCAGAAGCGGCGCGCTTCGACTTCAACTGGCTGACTGCGACTGGCACCGGTTGTTTTCTGGCTGCAGTGATTGCCGGACTTCTGCTCAGACTCCAGTTCGGCCAGATCTTTCACATCTTTGGCAAGACACTGGTCCGTTTGCGATTCGCTATTATCGCGATGACCTGCATGCTTGGCATTGGTTACGTGACACGCTACTCAGGAATGGATGCAGTCCTGGGACTGGCATTCACGCGGACAGGCTGGCTGTTTCCGTTTTTTGGCACCTACATCGGATGGCTTGGCGTCGCGCTGACGGGCAGCGACACTTCTTCGAACGCTCTTTTTGGCGGTCTGCAAAAGATTACCGCGCAACAACTCAATCTCAGTCCGATCCTGATGTGTGCCACCAATAGCGCCGGAGGCGTGATGGGCAAGATGGTTGACGCGCAATCCATTTGCATTGCCACCGCCGCCACCAATCAGGTGGGCAATGAAGGCTCCATTTTCCGCTTCGTCTTCTGGCACTCTGTCGCCCTCGCCGCCATCGTTGGCGTCATTGTAATGATCTATGCCTACGTATTCCCGCAACACATTCCGAGCGGCTTGAACTTCATCCGATGATGCGCGGCGCGGATGACTACCCAAACTTGAAGGATGAGAGCAGGAAGGTTCGATTCTCTCTACAATGCCTCCATCTCGTTAGGCCAGGTCATTGACGCCGATCTCGCGAATAAATAAATTTTCATCATGAAGGACGCTGGCAAAAGGTCGATTTTCCGCTGGATTCACATTGTCTTTGCGATTCCGATAATCGGTTATGTTTACAGCCCGTTTAAAGAACTGCCGAACTACGCTCCCGTCGTGCGCTATATCGCTCTTCCTATGATCGTCCTTACAGGATCGTGGATGTGGAAAGGTCATGTGGTTCAACGACTGTTTCGGCGAGATCTTCCACACAACGTCCCGCAATAAAACCAATCAATATGAAAGGCGGAAAGACAAAGCGGAATTTGTCACCAGCACAACGGGACGAACTGCTCAGAACGTTGAAAGCACGTTTTGAGAAGAACATGACGCGTCATCCCCGTCTTGATTGGGACAAGGTAAAGGTTCGGCTGGAAGGTAATGCCGAAAAACTTTGGTCACTTAATGAAATGGAAAGAACGGGTGGTGAGCCGGATGTTGTTGGTCAGGATAAAGGGACGGGAGAATACATTTTCTATGATTGTTCGGCGGAAAGCCCAAAAGGCCGCACCAGTGTCTGCTACGACCGCGAAGCGCTGGAATCGAGAAAGGAATACAAACCAAATAATAGCGCAATGGATATGGCAGCGGCCATGGGTATTGAACTGCTGACAGAAGAACAATACCAGGAGCTGCAGAACTTGGGAGAATTCGATACCAAACATTCCAGCTGGTTGAAGACGCCTGCGGAGATCAGGACACTCGGCGGCGCCATTTTCGGTGATCGCCGGTTCGGGCGAGTCTTCATCTATCACAACGGCGCCCAGTCTTATTATAGTGGCAGGGGATTCCGTGCGTCGTTACGGGTTTAACCACTACCTCTCATCACGTTCAACGCCCAACGCTCATGCTGAACAGCTCGATCGCTTACGTGACCGGTAACTATGCAAAGTTCCGTTTGATTACGGATGTATGGCGCTTCGCTAGGGCCGCGGCGCTTATTGTTGCTGCATCATTGGTCTGTATCAGCGTTTTCGGGGAAGACAAACCTCTTTCAGTCGATACGGGCAGCGACTTATTGTGGAAGAAGGCAGAGTCGCGAATCGCTGAAATCGCGACGCGCTTCGATGGCGTGATGGGTATTGCCATCGTCGACCTCACCGACGGGCGGCGAGCTCTGTTACTCAATGCCGACCACGTGTTTGCCACCGCCAGTTCCATCAAGCTTGCGATTTTGCTTGAACTATACCGTCAGGACGAGCAAGCGCGAGCTGGAACAAAGGGGGCGACGCTGGACGACGTCTATACATTCGAGCCGAAAGATCTGGTCGAAGGTAGTGACATCATGGCGGGCTTGACTGCTGGTGTAACGCGAGTCGCTAACCGTGATCTGGCCCAGTTCATGGTTGCGGTCAGCGATAACACCGCTGCCAACATCCTGATTGACCGCGTCGGGAAAGAGAATGTTAACGCCATGCTACGTGGACTTGGCCTGAGCAAAACCATGCTGCGCAGAAAAATGATGGATATCGCCGCGGCTCAACGTGGAGATGAGAACGTAGGGACGCCAAAGGAAATGGCGGGATTACTGGAGGCAATCTACCAAGGAAAGGTCTTGAAACAGGAATCGACTAAGGCGCTGATCAAACAGCTATCAACCTCGAAGCTGAGCTACATTCCGCGACAGCTTCCCGATAGTGTTCAAGTAGCAAACAAACCCGGCGATCTGGAAGGTGTTCGCACCGACTCAGGCATTGTCTTTGCACCAAATCGGCCGTTCGCCATCAGCGTCATGACCGCTTACGCCAGCGATGACCGAGCAGCCGAGCGGGCGATCAGCGAGGTTGCTCGTGAAGGCTATCACTATTTCGAAATGCGCGGCATAACGTCAGAATACGGAAGGATTTTGCCGAGGCCATGAAGGGCGACCTGTGGGGAAGTGTGGACATAGCCGCTGTAGCGGCGGCCGCCCCAGCCGTAACAGTCAACGTCCATGCCCAACGCCCAACGAAGAAGACGCGATCCAAATGACAAATTGTTATGACTAACGAGAAATCGTATCCCTACGCGACATTTCTTGACATCAAATTTCCGCCGCTGGCTCTAGTAAATGTTCCGGACTTGGTCAAAGCGTGCAAGGATAAGTGGTATAACCAGACGCTGTGTAAAGTAAACGATTCCGTGATTCGCCTGGGAGTGATGCAGGGTGAGTATC
>JBKPQI010000089.1:0-12705 GCA_046733975.1 Verrucomicrobiota bacterium | reverse complement strand
ATGGGATACCGATAGCAATGGCAAAAAGTTCGAAGGCGGAATCAATGACATCGTGGTTACGGCTAACGGCGGCGCTTACGCTACCGTTTTTGGTCCCTACGCCGACCCACCAATACCCACGCTTGTTATTGGAAGGATTCTTTACCTCGCCCCCGGCAGTGAAAAGTGGGTGCAAGTAGCAGACGGTCTCAACTACGCCAATGGAATTGGCATATCGCCGGACCAAAAGACTCTCTACGTCAGTCAGACCGTCAGCAATTGCATACTTAAGTTTACGATCGAGACGGATGGCTCATTAACTCACCGGTCGAATTTTGCTCTCCTCAATACTCTTGTCCCAAACAAGAATCAGTCCCCGTGGTTGGGACCTGACAGCATGAAGGTCGACAGCAACGGTAACATTTACGTGGCGCAATGGTTCGGCGGCAAAGTTTTGAAAATTTCTCCTGACGGCAAACTCCTCCACGTTTTTGCAATCGCCGCCGGCGATGGCACAACCAATGTCGCGTTCGGCAAAGACGAAGACGAACTGTTTGTAACCGTAGTAAAGGACCCGAAGGATTCGCAGGCTCGAGGCGGCATCGTGAAGATCAAGAATGTTAAGTAGGTTCCACATATTGGCATTCGGTTCGTGAGCTACGAAAACTTCTTCGCCGAGTTAAGGCGACGCAACGTTTACAAAGTCGCCGTCGCTTACATTGTCGCAGGCTGGGCGTTGTCGCAGGGAATTGCGCAGGTTTTCCCCGTTTTCGACGTTCCGAACTGGGCTATTCGCGCGCTCGTCATTCTCATCATCGCTGGATTACCGGTCGCGCTTGTTCTGGCCTGGACGTTCGAGATCACGCCCCAGGGAATTAAACGCACAGAACACGCGGATAAGCTGCCGCCGTCGATGCGTCGGAAAAAATATGGCTGGGTCTATGTCGTCGTCATTGGCATAGCGGTTTCCATCGGTTTGTTCTCCCTGGGAAGGTATACGGCTCGGGAAGGTGCCAGTCCGGCTCGGACCGAGGCGGCTACAGGCCCTCCGGCAAAATCGATTGCCGTGCTGCCTTTCGACAATCTCAGTCGCGATCCTGACAACGCGTATTTCACCGAAGGGGTACAGGATGAAATTCTCACCCGGTTGGCGAAAATCTCCGATCTCAAAGTAATTTCGCGCACCTCGACGCAACACTTCAAAAGCGCGCCGGAGAATCTTCGTGATATTGCAAAACAACTGGGTGTCACCAACGTTCTCGAAGGCAGCGTCCAAAGACTTGCCGACCAGGTCCGCGTCAATGTCCAGTTGATCAATGCTCTGACTGGCGAGCATCTTTGGGGCGATACTTACGATCGCAAATTGACAGATATTTTCGCGGTCGAGAGCGAAATTGCGCAAAACGTTGCCCAGGCGCTGCAGGCAAAACTCACTGGTTCGGAAAAAAGTTTGATTGCGAAAAAACCGACGGAAAACCAGGAGGCGTACGAACTTTATCTGAAGGGTAGATTTTTTTGGAACAAGCGAACGGGCGTCGACCTGCGGAAAGCCATTGAATACTTCCAGCAGGCAATAGCGAAAGATCGGAACTATGCTCTCGCTTATGCCGGGGTCGCCGATTCCTATCTACTGCTTCCGAACTATGGAGGGGATTCCACCCAGGATTCAATTACGCAGGCGCGGCCGGCGTTAAAAAAGGCGCTTGAACTTGACGATTCCTTAGCGGAAGCACACGCTTCAGCCGGTTTACTTAATACCCTCGAACTTCGTCTCAAGCGCGCCCTTGGCGATTTCGAACGTGCCATTCAATTGAACTCTAACTACGCCACGGCTCACCATTGGCTGGCATTGGGCCAAATGTCGTTAGGACATTTCAATCCGGCAATTGCAGAGGGAAAACGCGCGCTCGACCTCGATCCGCTGTCACGGATCATCAATGCCGATTTCGGCTGGGTTTATTTAAACGCCCGCCGTTATGACGAAGCCGAGACCCAGGTGCGCAAGACACTGGAGATCGATGCCAACTTTTTTCTGGCTCATTTTTATCTGGGCATCGTGCTCCAAGTCAAAGGCCGTGTAGCACAAGCCATCCCCGAATTTCAAAAGGCTTTCGATTTAAACGACGATCTCTACGCCCTGGCCATGCTCGCCAATGCCTACGCGCGCAACGGTCAGAGAGAAGAGGCGGACAAGGTTCTCGTTCAATTAAATAAAGAGGCCAAGTCGCGTCACGTCGCACCGTACGCCTGGGCGGTAGCCTATCTCGGTCTCGGAGAAAAAGAACGTGCACTTGCCGAATTGGAGCGCGCGTACGAAACGCACGACACCAACTATCTTTTCGTCATTAAGACGGACCCTCTGCTCGACGATCTGCGCGGCGACGCGCGATTCGAAGCATTGGTGCAAAAGGTAGTAGGTAGGGGCGATTGACCTCAATCGCCCGGGAGAGCTACCCGACATGCCTCTTTCGTCCAGTTGCCCCGGCAACGGAAAATCATTGACGAAAACAGCGGATGTCGGCTCGATGAGCACATGCAATCTAAAACATTTTTACTTCCCTTGATGCTCGGCTTCACCGTTGTCGCGATCTCTCTAGCCGCCGATTCAAATGTTGAGCAGGCTGTTCGCGATGCGGATGAGCAATGGTCGAAAGTGGCGGGGGCGAGAGATGTCGATAAAACAGTCGCGTTTTACGCCGAGGACGCAATGGTTCTGCCGCCCAATGCGCCCATGGTAACCTCGAAGCCAGGTATTCGTGACCTGTGGAAGAACCTTCTCGACAGCTTGAGCGATATCAGTTGGAAAACCACTCACGTGCAGGCGGCAAAGTCTGGCGAAATGGCGGTTCTGGTCGGCACCTACGAACTGACGATGAAAGACGACACGAAAGACAAAGGCAAGTACTGCGAGGTTTGGACAAAACAAGCGGACGGCAAATGGAAATGCACGACAGATATGTTCAGCTCTGATCTGCCCGCATCTCGGCGGGCCGAAACAAAATAGGTCCGAGGCGGACTGGCGGCTAGAGGAAGCGTGTTCGCTGCAGAACCCGTAGTAACAAGTGACGACCGCTGCTCTGCGGAGCGTGAATGTTCGGCGTTGGCGTTCGGTATTTGTTTGCTTCGCTTCGATCCTTCAACGGTTGAACGCGTCTCGCTCAATGTTCGTCGACTAACTTCGCAGCGTCCGCAGATAATCGGTCAACGCTTTCACGTCGCTGTCGTTCAACTTTTTCGCGAATGATGGCATCTCGCCTTTGATTCCGTCGGTAATGACGGTGCGAATGCGGGCGTCACTTTTGTGCAGATTGTAAAGGTCTGGTCCTTCATCTCCGTGGGCGTCGTCGCCATGGCAATGAGCACAGTTTAGCAAAAAGAGATGCCGGCCCTGCGTCGCCTCGAGGCTAAGCGGACCTGCTGGCGCGCTTGCACTCGTCGTGTTAGCGGCAAGCGTCGGTGCGTGCGGGTCCGCGTGTCCATCCATGAAGCGTGCGAACCCGAACGTCGCGCCCAGTACAGCGCCAGACGTCAGAATAGAAACCAGTGCTGCTACTCCTTCGTTCCACTTCTTCATTGCGTGGGATGTTTAAGAAGCGCTTTCGGCAGGCAGATGAATTGCATGTCAGCAGAATGTTCTGCCGCGATGTAGCCGCCTCGTTCTGCCTGCCACCCTGTAGCACAGCGGAGGAGGGCGCAGGCCTCTTTGCACGTGATCGAGCGCACAGAAGACGGCGACAGAGCGCCGTGGCTACAGCAAAAACTTCGATCTTGTGCAGTTTCCATTTGTAAGGAAGCGCTTAATGCCCCAACAACATTTCTCCGCCGAAGAATCCCGCGGCGCTGACCAGCACGCAGGCGCCGATCAGCGCGGTTAGATAAACGACGGAAGCGCGCCGCGAGATCTCGTAGCCGACGAGAAAGCGCCAGATTCCCAAGGCGACAATGAGAGCGAACGCCGGCCAGACAAAAAGATGATGCCGCCAGAGCAGCCCAGTACCGCCGACCTTCCACTTGGCCAGGGCCAATCCGGAAAAGACGGCGCCGAAACAGCTCAAGGCCGCCAAAATTCCGAGCCAGTATCCAATGAGTCTGAATCCCCGGCGTCTTTCCCCTTCGCGCCAGAAAAAACTAAGCCCATCGAAGAACGCGGCCGCAAAAATGAACGCGATGGGGAAATGCGTGGCGCCTCCATGCAATCGTGACCAAAACAGCGAATCCATTTGCGTTCTGCGATGTGCTCTCTCAGCTCACGCTCCGCGGCAGGACAACCTCGAACCAAGGGCTAGAGGCGTGATCCAGCATCCCCCTTTTCAGGGAGCGGCTGTTTCCAAACAGCCGCTCCCTGCTTCTGCGCGCCACCCGCACACGAACATTCCAAAAATTAAGCTCTTTCATGGAACTCTTCACTTGTACGAAGACAGTTAGAGGCGCGGCCTCATGCCAGTGTGCTATCGACTACCGCGAGGGTGTGATTGTTTTCGACGTAGTTCACCTCGGTGATCCCGAGAACCGAGCTCAGTCGTTCGGCTTCCACTTTCATCGGTCCCGGTTTGGGTGCAGTGCCAGGCGCGGGCTGCGGAAACGCGGTCGACATTGCGGTGTGAAAAGTGATGTTGCCCTCCACTTTTTTCACCGTTTGATGAATGTGACCGTTCAACACCGTGACCGATCCGAATCGCCGCAGATAACCTAACGCCTGTTCCGCATCGTCTGTCCCCCAGCCCCATTGCGGGTAAACCGCCCAGAGTGGAATGTGCGCGAACACCACGATCGGCGTGCTCGATCCGAGCGGCTCCAGATCCTTTCGCAGCCAGTCGAGCTGTTCCGCACCCAGAATTCCCAAACCGCCCTCCCGGATATTCATCACATTAACGAGACCGATGAAGTGCACACCTTTGCGATCGAAACTGTACCAGCCACCGCCGACCGCCTTCTTCGCGAAGCGTTCCCGATAAAGCGCGCCGTTATCACTGATGACGTCGTGTTCTCCGGGAACATAAAATATCTCGCCCGTCTTTATCGTTTTGAGATTTTGCTCCAGCGCGTCGAACTCTTCCGCCTCCGAGAGGTGACTGAGATCGCCGGTGTGGAGAATGAAATCGGGCCGCTGCGGCAACGCATTGATCCTGGCAATTGCTTTTTGCAATGTGCCGATCACATCTTTGTTCGCGTCCTTGTTAAACCCGATGTGACTGTCGCTGATCTGCGCGAAGGTGAAATCGGCCGCACTTATATCAGCCGTTGCCCCAAGAATCTTCGAAGTGAGCATCCCGCCGCTGACGGTCCAAAGCACGCCGGTCCCGGCCCACGCCATGCATTTGAGAAAACCGCGCCGATCAATTCCGTCCGGATTTTTGTCATGCAAAATGTAATCGTTAATCATAATTGTTCCTTTGCCGGTGCTGACCCGGCGAGCGGCGCGTTTATTCCCGAAACCAAAGTTTTGCGGGCTGCGGGAATAAAATTCCTGCTTCAGCAGTCTTGTTCTTCATGATTGAAAGAATCAAAACGTGATCGGATCGACGAAAACCGAATTCGAGCGGGAGATTTTGCCGCATCTCGACGCCGCGTTCAGTCTCGCGCGTTTCCTATTGGGCAAAGACGAGGATGCCGAAGACGCGGTGCAGGAGGCAGCGTTGCGGGCGTTCCGCTTTTTCGACGGCTTTCGCGGGCAAAACAGTCGCGCCTGGTTTCTGCGCATTGTTCGCAACACCGCCTTCACGGCGTTGAAGCGGATACACGGTCATGAAGAGACTGCTTTCGACGAAGAACTACATACCCCCGAGAGTCCCGCGGCAGCCAACGTCGCTGCAGAGATGGATTATGCGCACGATCGCGATACCGTCCGCTCTGCCATCGCGCAGTTGCCACCGGAATTCCGCGAAGTCATCACCTTGCGGGAGCTGGAGGACTTTTCCTACAAGGAAATTGCCGATATTGCCAACGTTCCCGTCGGCACCGTTATGTCGCGTCTCTCTCGCGCTCGTGCCCAACTTCAACAAATTCTTTCACAGAGTTACGCCAAAGAAAAATAAATGAACCACAGCGAAGCCAGAGAATTGATCCAACCCTACGCCGACGGCGAACTTGATGTTTCGAATGCGCGCGCTGTGGAACAACATTTGCAGACGTGCAACGACTGTCGGTTAGCCGAGCGAAATATTCGTGCGTTACGGTCGGTGCTGAGAAGTGAAGCGGTTGCGTTTCGCGCGCCAAACCGGTTGCTTAGGAATGTTCGCCGGGCGGTGCGGCGCGAAAGCCGACGCGATCGGGGAAGTTTGTCCTGGTCACTCCAGTGGATGTCGGCTGCGGCCGCCTGCGCTCTGATGCTCGCCGGTTTGTTCTTGTTCCAGTCCGCTCGGTCATCGCGCAGCGCCATCGTCGATGAGGTCATTGCCAATCACGTTCGCTCCCTTCTCGCGACTCACCTCGTCGATGTCCCTTCCTCCGACCAACACACCGTCAAGCCGTGGTTCAACAGCAAGATCGATTTCGCGCCCGACGTCCATGACTTTGCGGCCGAAGGTTTCCCGCTCGCCGGAGGCCGCCTTGATTATCTCGATGGCAAAACTGTCGCCGCGCTCGTTTATCACCGCGATCGCCACATCATCAACCTTCTGCTGAGCCCGACAACCAATCACGATGCGGGCATCGCCACTTTCAATCGTCGCGGCTACAATCTCACGAACTGGACTCGCGGCGGTATCGAGTACTGGGCCGTATCCGATTTAAACGCGGAAGACCTCGGTCGATTCTCATCGCTGGTACGGACCGTGCATTAACGATGCTGGTTGTCATTCCGTGTTCGGTTGTTTTGCGCTGAACCTTCGGCCGTAGTGCGCTATCTTAGCGCATAGACGCTAAAAGATTTGCTGTGGAGAGCGGACTCTACAGGTCGACATTGCAGCTGCGTTAAAACCAGTGCAACCTGCAACTTCGAGTGGGCGGTCAGCGGACCAATTCACGGGTGACATCCTCGATCATTTTCGCGCGACGCTCAATGGACGCACCAGGAGCGTCTACATACACGCAGAGCAAAACTGCGCGCCCATCTGGTCGCAGAATAATTCCGATATCATTGCTGTTGCCCGTCTGATTTTGTCCGGTTTTGTCGCCCACTCGCCAATCCCGAGGCACGCCAGCCCGGATCATTGCGTCCCCGGTGGTATTTTGCATCAGCCAGGACTCCAGCTTGTCTCGCATCGAAACGGAGAGGGCATCGCCGCGAAAGATCTTTTGCATGTCGTGCAACATTGCCGCCGGGCTGGTTGTATCACGGTCATCTCCGTATGCCACGTTGTTCAAGTCCGGCTCGGTCCGATCAAGCCGCGTAATCTCGTCACCCAGACTTCCCGCGTAAGTCGTTACGCCAGCAGGCCCGCCCAACGTTTGCAAAATGAGGTTCGCCGCTGTGTTGTCGCTGTAGGCAATCGCGGCAAAACAGAGTGCTTCCAAAGTCATCCCGCCCTCGCTCAAATGCTGTTTCGTCACCGGCGCCCATGCGAGGATGTCGCGGTCATCATACTTAACAAATCGATCGAGCTTGTCCTCTCCCCGATCCACCCGGTGCAGAACGGCCGCGACCGCGAGAAACTTAAACGTGCTGCACATGGCAAAACGCTGGTCAGCGTTCAATACTTTCCGATTTTCGCCATCCTCATTTAACATAGCGACGCCGATTCGAGCGCCACCACTGTTCGCGTCAACGAATGGTGTCGCGGCAACCACCGCCCTCGCTGAAAGAATCCCAGCGATGACAGCTGCCAGGGGGAACGATCGCTTTGCTCTCATAAAGCAGATCTTCGTAATATAAATCTCAATGAACAATCGACACAAATCATGATCCTCGATCGGGGTGATCTAACGCTTTTGCATTAAACCTCGCGTCGGCGGCCAGCGCAGTCACTTGGACGTTGAGTGTTGGACGTTCAGCGTTGAGCGTTGATTTGCATGAGATCCGTCCGTCTGGCGCAGTTGGGTAAACCGTTGCAGGAAGCTGACATTGCCGTTCCCCAACTCGGCCCAGCCGGCGTCCTCGTCCGCGTCGCAGCCTGTGGTATCTGTCATTCCGATGCCCACTATCGCGCCGGCACATCAAAGATTAATGCTTTGCCCGTCACACTTGGTCACGAAGTAGCTGGCCAGGTTGAGGCTGTCGGCAAAGAAGTGACTCACGTTTCTCGGGGTGATCGTGTTTGCATCCATTATCTTGTAAGCTGCGGTCACTGCGATTTTTGTGTTCGCGGCAACGAACAATTTTGCGCGCAGGTGCAGATGATCGGAAATCATCGCGACGGCGGTTATGCCGAATTTATCAACGTCCCTGGTCGAAACGCGTTTCGTCTTCCCGATGAAATTTCATTCGAACAGGGCGCAATCATGATGTGTTCGTCGGCCACCGCGTTGCATGCCTTGAAGAAAGCCCGCCTTCAACCTGGCGAGTCCGTCGCGATTTTCGGGTTCGGCGGACTCGGATTTTCAGCGTTGCAGTTAGCGAAAGCGTTCGACTGCGGGCAGGTCTGTGTCGTCGAGATTAACCCTGCCAAACTGGCGACCGCTTGCGCGCTCGGCGCTACCCCGATCGATGCGACTGCTGGTGATCCGATCGAACAAATTCGGGATGCAACCGGCGGAAAGGGCGTGGACGTCGCAATCGAATTGGTCGGCTCGGCCGTGACGATGCAACAAGCCGCCCGATCTCTGGGCGTTCAAGGCCGTGCCGCGATGATAGCCTTGAGCAAAGAATTCCTGTCGCTCCGCCCCTACCCCGGTCTTATTAATAAGGAAGCCGAGATCATTGGCGTCTCCGATCATCTCGCCTCGGAACTTCCGGCGTTAATCGAGTTCGCGCGCCGCGGAAAACTCCGCTTCCCCGAAGGAACGCTTCGTTTGGTCGATCTCGATGCCAGGCAAATTAATGCCGCTCTTGATGCGGTTGAGAAATCCACCGATCACATCAGGACGGTGATTGTTTCGGAAAGATGATTTCGACCGTGGATATCAGTTCTTCAGCTCAAATCGTCGGCCGCCAGACCACGTTCCGGGCTTTCCGGATGCATCGTTTGCGCGAACGCGCCACCACATCCTTTTTGTGGGCAGGGTGGCGGTGCTGAATTGCGATGCCGTAACGGTCTGGTTGATGATCAGCGGTGAAAACGAATCTTGATCGCTGATTTGAATAGTGTAGCTGGCCGCGCCGCTCACATCAGTCCAGTCGAAGGTAATGTTTGCGCCGGGCGCAAATTGCGCGTCCGGTGCTGGACTTAACTGCGAAGGGGCAGGCAATGTAGCTGGCGGTGTTGTTGTAGGCGTCGCGGTGGGTGTGGGTGTAGGTGTAGGGGCTGTGCCGCGAGTTACTGTTATGCTCGCGGTAGTAGTCGTGTCATAGAAGGCAGTAATGGTCACAGTAGTGTTGGCCGTTACCGCAAATGTAGTCAGAGTATAGCTAGCCGAGGTTTGTCCCGCCGGCACGGTCACAATACCTGGCGCTCTGGCTGCCGAACCATTGCTTGTCGAAAGAGTGATCGAAGCGCCGCCAGAGGGAGCGGGCGCACTTAAGAAAACCGTCCCGGTGGCGTTGGATCCGCCAGTGACGCTCGCCGGGCTGATCGTCATCGACTGCAATAAAGGCGGTGCGTTCGGATCGGGACTAACGTTCACGAAGATCGACTTGCTCACACCGCCAGCGCTGGCGGTGACGTTGCCGCCGGTTGGCAGGCCGGAGACAGGACTTGTTCCGATGGTGAAACTAACCGCGCTATTGCCCGCTGCGATAGCGACGCTGGGCGGCACATGAATCACAGAAGGATTATCAGTGGTAAGGTTGACTGTTCCTCCTCCGGCCGGCGCGGGAATGACCAGGGCAACACTGGCGCGACCCGATTTACCGCCGATCAAATCCTGGCTCGCCGGACCAATCCCCAGCAAGGTCGGTGGGCCGGGCGCGGGATCGATCTCGAGAATGCGCGCCTGGGATCCGCCTGAAGTGCCGTAATGACCGCCGATGAACACCCAGCGCGGAAACGGTGTTTCGGGAGCCGGCGTAGTTGTAAAGGTAGCGCTCAGGCTGCCGGCAGGCACGGTCACGCTTGGCGGAGTAATCACCTGACCCTCCATACTTCCCTGCAAGGTCACGACCGCGCCGCCGGCCGGAGCAGGTGAAGTAAGTCTTACTGTTCCGGTGGCCGTGCCGCCGGAGGGAACAGCCGCCCGGCTCAAGGTTAACGAGGAAAGGCTCGGCGGCGGCGGCGCGGTTCTCGCAGGCCGGAGAGTAAGCCAAACCTGAGGCGCGCGGTAGCCTTCGATGTCAGTGCCCGATTCGATAATGACACGAATCGGAACCGAAACCGCGGTCGTCGGAATAGTGAAGTCGACATCAGTTGCCCCGGCTGGAACAAATACGCTCGCCGGCGTCCTAACGAGATTTGGGTCGCTACTAACTAATTTGACCGTTGTCCCTCCCGCCGGTGCCGCACTTTGCAATGTCACGGTGCCGGTGACCGAAGTGCCGCCAACCACACTCTCGTCGCTCAGATTGGTACCGTAAAGAATCGGG
Organism: Verrucomicrobiota bacterium; assembly: GCA_046733975.1. Classification (GTDB taxonomy): domain Bacteria; phylum Verrucomicrobiota; class Verrucomicrobiia; order Chthoniobacterales; family UBA10450; genus AV69. Next base: position 2,171 of record JBKPQI010000089.1, on the reverse strand, counting down.
AGCACGCCGAAAGAGTTCTGTCCGCGGCCATTGGCGTAGCCGGCAAACAAGTCTCCGATGATTCCGATGGAGACGCCATTATTCGGCACCGGTCCAGTCGCGATCGGTGTAATGGTGGCATCGGTTTTTCCCGCTGGAACCGTGACCGTAGTTCCCGGCATATTTACCTGCGGCACATCCGAGGCGATCGTCACCACTGCGCCACCCGCAGGCGCGGGATTATCCAGCATCACGCGCGCTTGCGTTGAGTTGCCGCCGTATGCGTTACCTGGCTCGGCCAGGATCGCGAACAGATTTACGTTCGGCGGAGCAATCGGCGCGGTGACAGTAATTGCGCGCGACGCGGACCATGGGCCAACTCCATCACCGTGCAGTGCACGGACGCGCCAAAAATAACTACCGGGCGCGAGAAGATCGCGCGTGATCATGTAATCGGAGCGGGTCGGACTGATAAAGAGAACGTCGGAACTGGTTGCGAAGTTCGAACTCGTATTGACCTCAAGGTCGTATCCCGGCACCTGCGGGTTTGGCGTATCCGACCAATCAAAGAAAAATGGCAGCCGGACGGTAGCCCCAGCAGCAGGCGAGATTGGCGAAACTCCAGGCGGAACTGGAGCTGAATTGGTGATGATAACCTTAAGCGTCGCGGAAGGAAGGCTTCGGACGCCGTCTACCGAAACGGCTCGTACTCTATAATAGACGGTGAGTGGATTACCCCAAAGCGCGCCAAACTGCGTGCCGAAATTCAGCGGCGCCTCGGTTAAAACTAACGGGTAGGAAAAGTTCGGTTGGTCATCGGCCTCCAGAATGTAGTAATGAGCACCGGAAACAGCCGACCATTGAATTTTGAAACTTTCCCGCACATGGAACTGCGCATTGTTCGACGGAGTTGTAAATGATGGTGCAGCTGGTGCCGGTCCAAGCCCGGTAACCATGAAGGTCCGCACCGCGGACCATGGCGAATCAACAGATCCCGTCGCACCGCCGGTAAGTTGGGTAGCTTTGACCCTCCAAAAGTAAGTGCCATTGGGAAGACCACTCAGTTTATCTTCCGTGCGCGTCGGGATAGACGAATCAGACTCCATATTGGTAAAGCCCGACGCTATAATATTAGTGAAACCCGAGCCGGCGCTGACTTGCCAGGTGTAACTCCCGATTGGGCCACCTGTGGCAGAGACTGCATTCCAATCGAGAAGAATTGGTTGCACAAGGGACGCGCCGCTTACCGGAGCGCTCAACGTGGGGGCGGGCGGCGCGCTTTGCGCGGCCGTACCGCCGACGAAAACTAAAGCGGCGGTGAGCGAAAGCCCGGCCACGAGGGTATGAGAAGTCTTGATACGCATGTCTATTTTTACGTGGGAAACGGGAACTTGGCTTTCTCCCAAACGTAACAAGATTGTTACTTTTTGTCAGAGCCGGTCCGACGCGACGCTCGATCAGGACCGCACGCCGCCAAAAACGGTGAACGGGGCTGTTCGCCAAAAACAATCCGGTTCCGGAAATCCGGCTGCAGCGAGCAGGCGCAATTCGGTCGCGAGTGGCGGATAGTAATCCTCCTTCGCCCATTGCGCGAATTGCCGCTGCGCCTCTGCGTGAGAGAGTCCTTGTTCCTCCATGAATTTCGCCCAGCCGTCATACGACGCGCTGCGCACGGCCGGTACCTCGGTCATCACGCAATCGGCGTTGGCGAAAATGCCGCCGGCGCGCAAGGCTTGAAATATATTGGCGTAGATTTTCTCTTTCGCTCGCAGATCTTTGACGTGATGGAGCGCGATACACGCGACCACGGCGTCGCAGGCAGGTAACGGTTCGGCAAAGGAACGTTCCACGAAATGCACCCGCTCGCCGAAGACAGCGCAACGTTCCCGCGCTACTTCGAGCATAGCCGGATCTGTGTCCCAGATTTCGATGCTCACTCCTGAAAATCTTTCCGCCACCGCTCGGGCCAGTGCACCGGTGCCGCCACCGAGGTCAATGACACGCCCGTCACGCGGCAGACAACGAGCGAGCAGCTCGAGTTGCACCGCGCGCATCGTTTCGTAATGCGGGATCACCGTGCGGATGAAGCGGTCGTAGTCCGCGATCATCACATGGAGATGATCGGACACCGAATGGACCATGGCTGAGGTTATCGGCATGAAGTGGGCCGGCAAGAGCCACGTCGACAGGAA